>CBIHQO010000309.1:0-7461 GCA_966211735.1 uncultured Schlesneria sp. | reverse complement strand
ACCCCCAACCCCCGGCGGGGCTCGGCCGGAGCCTCGCCCTCCCAGAAAACGCAACCGCCTCTTTGGCCATTCCTTCGGCTGTGATCGCCATTCGCGTCGCGGTATTATCGGCGCGACGTTCGTCATCATCTCGATTACCACCCAGAGGCTCCTCAATGACTCATCTCATTCTGCCTTCGTCTTTGACGCGACGCACGCTGTTAAAAATCGCCGCGGCTGCCAGTGTTGCCCTAACTGCACCCGCTTTGTTGCTCGGACAGGATCCGACCAAGGGTGGCAAGCGTTATCGCACGGCATTGATCGGCTGCGGCTGGTGGGGCGGCAATATCGTTCGCGAAGCGATTGCTTCGGGGCAGTGTCAGATCGTGGCTCTCTGCGATGCCGATCTGCGTCAGGTTGAGCGGCTCAAGGGCGAGCAGAAAGAGTTGACGGCCGATTCACCCAAGGTCTATCAGGACTTTCGCGAGCTGCTCGACAAAGAGAAGCCCGAAATCGTGATCGTCGCGACACCCGATCACTGGCATCCGCTCATTACGATTGCCGCCGTGAAGGCTGGTGCCGACGTTTATGTTGAAAAGCCTGTCGGGCACACGATCCTTGAAGGTCGAGCGATGGTAAAGGCGGCTCGTGATACGAGTCGTATGGTTCAGGTGGGGACGCATCGTCGCGTCTCGCCGCATAACCTGTCGGGCCGTGATTTCATCCGCACTGGCAAAGCGGGCAAGATCGGCATGGTCCGGGCTTTCGTTCACTACCCTGGCGACAAGGAAGACCCTCAAGCTAATAAACCCGCCCCGAAGGAGCTCGACTGGGATCTGTGGTGCGGTCCCGCGCCCCTGCGGCCCTTCAATGAAAAGATCCATGCGAAAGGGTTCCGTAACTTCCTCGACTACGCGAACGGAACGCTTGGCGACTGGGGCATCCACTGGATGGACCAGATCCTGTGGGTGATGGACGAAACCGCCCCGAAGAAAGTTTTCTCAGCCGGTGGACGCTCGATCAAAGGTCCCGCGGTGAACACGAAGACTGAGCAAACAACGGATGCTCCCGATCATCAGGTCGCCAGCTTCGAGTTCGATAACTTCACGGCGTGCTGGGAGCATCGTCAGTTCGCCGGCAACAATGCGGAGAAGGGCGAATCGGTCGGCTGCTACTTTTATGGGACCAAGGGAACGTTCCATATGGGCTGGCAGAAGGGCTGGACGTTCTATCCGGTCGGCGGCAATCCGATTCACGAAGATCCACAACTGCATATGCCCGACGAACAGAACATCAAGGAACTGTTCGCCGACTTCCTGGCCTCGGTCAAATCACGCAAACTCCCCGTCAGCGATATCGAAATCGGCCACCGCTCCACAACGATGAGTTTGCTGGGCATGCTGAGTCTCAAGCTCGGCCGCAGCCTCGCTTGGGACGCGAAGCAGGAACGCGTGATAGGCGACGACGACGCGAACAAGCATCTGAAACGGGACTATCGCGGCGACTGGAAGTATCCGGTGTGAATGATCAATAGATCATCGATCCGGCATCGGCCCCCTAAGTCGCATGTGTCCTATTCTTGTGGGACAAATGGGACGTAGGGGACTGATGATTGCCGCACAGAGAATCCGTTCAGTTCGATCCGGCCGTCTTAAAGACCTTCGGCAACAGGCGACTGACGCTGCCATCGGTCGGAATGAGCGCGGTCAGTTTCTTGACGATGTCGTCCGGTCGAATCCCCTCCGCTTCCGCGTTGAAGTTAGTCAGGATGCGGTGCCTTAGCACGGGCGCGGCAACGGCCTGCACGTCTTCGATGCTGACGTAAGGCCGACCGTGCAGGATCGCCCGCGCTTTCGCTCCCAGAATTAGATACTGGCTGGCACGCGGGCCCGCCCCCCAACTGACGTACTGCCTGACGAAGTCGGGGGCTTCGGGGGACTTGCGCGTCAGTCGTGAAAACTGCATCGCATAGCGAATGATCGAATCGGCAACGGGGACGCGACGCACGAGCGCCTGCAGCGAGATCCATTCCTCGTAGCTCAACACTTTCTCGATCACCGTCTCGTTCGTGATCGTCGTCTGCCGGACAATTTCAAACTCTTCGTCTTCGGTGGGATAGTCGACCAGGATCTCGAACATAAACCGATCGAGCTGAGCTTCCGGCAACGGATATGTCCCTTCCTGTTCAATCGGGTTCTGCGTCGCCAGCACGAAGAAGGGGTTCGGCAACTGATGTCGCTGTCCGCCCGCAGTCACCTGATGCTCCTGCATCGCTTCCAGCAAAGCGGCTTGCGTCTTGGGTGGTGTTCGATTGATTTCGTCCGCCAGCAGCACGTTCGTGAAGACCGGGCCGGGCAGAAACTTAAACGCACGCACGCCGCTCGACTTGTCTTCCTGAATCACTTCCGTCCCGGTGATGTCAGCCGGCATCAAATCGGGAGTGAACTGGATGCGATTGAACGACAGATTCAGCGTGTCGGCCAAAGTGCGGACCATCAAGGTCTTGGCCAGTCCCGGCACGCCGACCAGCAGGGCATGTCCCCCAGCCAGCATCGCGATCAATAGCTCTTCGACAACGGCCCGCTGTCCGACCACGATCCGGCCCAATTGACCGACGATGCGCCGGTAGGCCTCGCCCAATCGTTCCACAGCTTCCAGATCGGTCTCGGTCGGGGCAGGCAGTCCTGAGGCAGTCTCTGTCACGCATGAACTCCAGTCGATAATCCGTGGACGCAGAATCGCCAGCCTCCCAAGTCAGGCATGACTTTTGGAAGCAGTCGCACGCACTGGTTCATGCCGACGACGAGAGCGTCATGGCACTTCGACTAGAACGTTCGCTGGACGGCAAAATCTGCTATTTCAGACAGGATGCGTTTGGCGGACGAGTTTGGCAAGCCGTCGAGTTGACTTCGCGCCTCCGCAGCCAGGCTCTGAGCCCGCTTGCTGGTGTACTCAAAGGCATCGCTGCGTTCGAAATAGGGCGTCAACTGCTGTCGCGTCGTCTCGTCAGGCTGAGCCAACAATCGCCGAATCTCGGCCGCGTCACTCTCGGATGCTGTCGCCAGCAATCGAATCAGCGGCAACGTCAGTTTCTGCTTATCGAGGTCGCTGCCCAGCGTTTTACCAGTCTTCTTCTCGTTACCCATCAGGTCCAAAACGTCGTCTGCAATCTGGAAGGCCAGACCCAGCGATCGTCCGTATTGTTCCATCGGAGCAATCAGGGCTTCACAATTGGCAGCGTACTTCGCCCCCAAATGACCACAAAGGGCCGTCAGTTCCGCCGTCTTGCCGTCAATGATCTTGAAGTAGGTCGCTTCCGACAGGTCCAGGTTTCCCCGTTCCTTAATCTGCGACAACTCGCCTTCGCAGACAATATTCGTCGAACGGCCGATGCGTCGACAGGCGTACGTCGTTTCCAGGCTGCTCGCCAAGTGGAACGAATGCGTGAACAGGTAGTCGCCGAACAGAACGCTGGTTTCGTTGTTCCAGCGCGAATTCACCGTGGCGACGTGGCGACGGGTTGACGCTTCGTCCAGCACATCGTCATGCACCAGAGTCGCCAGATGGATCATCTCGACGACGGCCGACAGAATCTTGTGATCCTGGCGGATGCCGCCGCAGGCCTTGGCTGTCAGCAGCAGCAACATCGGACGCAGGCGTTTGCCGCGGAATCGAGTCGAATGCTCAAGAATATCGCTAACGTAAGGATTTTCGCTGCGAAGTTCGTCGGCCAGAATCTGCTCGGCTTCGAGCAGCTCAGGACCAATAGCCTCATCGACGGCCATCAAAACGGCCATTCCGTCGGGGCTGGATTTGCTGGAACCGTTTACTGCAATGGCCGCTGCACTCGCTTCCCGATCCGTCCGGGATACAAACTCATTCTGCATCACCGCTTTGCCTGTGGCTGGATTCGTCATTTCACACCATGCATTTCGGCTGGGGAGGGGGTTCGATTCCACTCTGTTTTCCCAACCGCAGCCGGTCCAAAAGGATTAACAGGGTAGCGGCGAGATGCCGGAAACGCCATCACGACTGACGCGTTTGGCTTCAAGTCCGTCTCCGACTATCGTAGGTCGATTCCAAGTTGGTTGGATTTCCGCTCAGCAATTGAAGTGCCAAATGGCGATTCGCGACCTACACGGATCAAAGTTTTCAAGTTTGAGGTAACTGGATGACGCGTCATCGCTTAGTTCTCAGCAGCCTGATGCATCACTGGCGGACCAATCTAGCTGTGTTGATGGGTGTTGTCGCTGCAACAGCCGTCATCGGCGGTGCCTTGATCGTTGGCGATTCTGTTCGCGCCAGCCTGCGACAGATGACACTAAACCGCCTCGGCAACATCGACTTTGCCGTGACCGGGCCACGATTCTTTCGCGAAGACTTGGCAAAAGAGCTGCGCATCCCGGTTCATCCGGCGATCGTCATGCAGGCCGCGTTGCAATGCCGGTCTGGCGGCACACTTCGTCGAGCCGGGCAGGTCAATGTCTATGGTTTCAATCAGGAATGGCCGCTGATCGACTCGCACGGCGTCAAACCGCCGCAAGGCGCCGAAGTGGTGCTCAACGCCCAGGCCGCAGCGGCTCTGCAGGTCAAAGTCGGCGAAGAGGTGACGTTGTGGATCGAGCTTCCCAGTGCCGTGCCGCGTGACACGCTGCTCGGACGCAAAGACAACGATTCCCAGGAAGTCACGCTGAAGGTCAGCGCGATCACGGCCGACGGCAGCCCCCTGTCTCGACTCGGTCTCAATCCGACTCAGGCACTCCCGCTCAACGCGTTCGTCGACTTGCATGTGCTGCAGGAACGGCTCGACCTGGACGCAGTTCGCCCCAGCCGTCGCGATCCCGTCGGCAAGCCTGGTCGAATCAATGCTTTGTTCGCCAGTGGCCTCGACAAGCGACCGCTCTCCGACACGCAAAAGATAGTCGACGAATACAACGCCGAATTGCGGAAGTCGATCCAACTCGCCGACCTTAGTCTGAAGCTGGTGCATGACTCGACGCTTCATTGCGAAGTTCTCGAGTCCGAGCAGATGATTCTGGAAGACAAACTGGCCGCGGCGGCGCAAAAAGGGGCTGACCAGTTGAAGCTGTCGACTTCGCCCGTGATGGTTTATCTGGCCAATCGACTGGTCAACCCACGACTCGAAGCAGGCGACCTGCTCAAGCGCGCCCTCAAGGATGACAAGAAGGCGCTCGCGTCACTGAAGAATCGAGCCGGCGCTGATCCTGGCTACTCGATGTATTCGACCGTCGCGGGACTCGACCTGCTCGAATTAGACGGAACGCCGTTTGAAGGCTTTGAATTCGTGGGGACCAAGCCAACCTCCATGCGAGCGGGCGATGTCATCCTGAACGAATGGCTGGCCAAAGACCTGAAGCTGAACGTCGGTGATCCCATCCGGTTCGCCTACCACGTCGTCGGTTCACGCGGCGAGCTTCCCGAAGAAGATCGCACCGCGCAGGTGCGCGGCATCGTCAAGATGACCGGAGCGGCCCTCGATCGTGCGTTGACTCCGGAAGTGAAAGGGATCACGGACGTTGAATCATTGTCAGACTGGGACCAGCCGTTCGATATGAACCTGGATGTCGTGACCGCTCGCGACGATGCGTACTGGGACAAGTACCGTGCCACTCCGAAGATGTTTCTGCCACTAAAGTCGGCTCAGGCGATGTGGCCCAGCCGTTATGGCACATTGACCTCAATCCGGTTCAGCAACGCCGATTGGAAAGCCAGCCAGGAACCGCTGCCAGGTCAGCCGAATCCCACCGTGAAAGCACGTCAGGCAGAGTTATCGGCAGCAATCCTCCAGCAGATTGATCCTGTGGAACTCGGCTTGGCATTCATGCCCGTCAAAGCAATTGGATTGATGGCTGCGAACGGCTCCACGGATTTCTCACAACTGTTCTTCGGCTTCAGCATGTTCTTGATCGCCGCCGCGATGATCCTGATCGGGTTGCTGTTCCGACTGGGGATCGAACAACGCGTCCGCGATCTCGGTTTGTTGGGTGCAATTGGCTTTGGGCCGAAGGGGGTCCGTGGCCTTATGCTGCTGGAAGGACTGATTGTCGCGATCGCGGGTGGCCTGATCGGACTGCTCGCCGCCGTCGGCTATGCCTGGCTGATGATCTATGGACTGACGCACTGGTGGGTCGGCGCGATTGGAACCCAGGATCTGTTTCTGGAAGTCGGTCCCGTCAGTCTGATTACCGGATTCGCAATCGCGATCGGTGCCGCGATGACTTCGATCTGGTGGGCTTTGCGGCAATTGAACGGGCTCAGCCTGCGTGAGCAACTGTCGGGCGTCACCGAAAAGGAAATCGATCTCGCCGCCCAGCAGAAACGAGCTCAACGGTCACGTCGGCGAGCGGCCATCTGCACGGGACTGGCTCTGCTGCTGACAGTCGGAATCGTCGTCGGCCTAATCCCAGCCACCGGAGCCTTCTTCGGCGTCGGCATCCTGACGCTCATCGCCACGCTCTCGTACCTGTCTGCATGGCTGTCTGGAAAGCCGAATGCCAACACGTCCGTGTTGCGGGGCAAAGGGACTGCGGCACTCGGTCGGCTTGGACTACGAAATGCTTCTCGACAGCGCGTGCGCACCGTGATGACGGCGGGCATGATCGCGACGGCGACCTTCCTGATCATCACCGTCGCCGCCTTCCGCAAAGATCCGACGGGAGACCGACCCGACAAGAAGTCGGGCAACGGAGGCTTTACGCTGGTCGCCGAATCCAGCAGTCCCGTACTCTACGACCTCAACACCGCGGAAGGTCGGAAGAAGCTGCAATTGAATGCCCCTCCCGACTCGCCCGCCGCCAAGGTTCTGGAAGCAATGCGTGTCGTCCCATTCCGTGTGAAGCCGGGCGAAGATGCCAGTTGTTTGAACCTCTATCAAACGAAAGTCCCCAAGATTTTGGGGGCTCCGCAGTCTCTGATCGAAGAAGGCCGATTTGCCTTCGCGGGTGGTTCCTGGAATGTCCTAACGACAGAGGTTCCCCCGACCCCGCAGGGTGATGTCGTGCCTGTGCTGGGCGACATGAACACCTTGATGTTCTCGCTGCACAAGTTCGTCGGCCAGTCGATACAGATCCCGGATGACCAGCATCCGCAACATCAACTGAAGATTTCGGGCATGTTCCAGGACAGCGTCTTCCAAGGCGTGCTCGTGATGAGCGAAGATAACTTCCTGAAGGTCTATCCTGAGCAAAAAGGGTTTCGCTACTTCCTGATCGAAGTCCCGCCGGAACTCGCCGAGGCGACCACGACGCTGCTGGAAACAGAACTGTCGGAATACGGCTTCGATTGCGAACCAGTCGCCGAACGACTGGCGCGTTTCCTGTCCGTGCAGAACACGTACCTGTCGACCTTTCAAACGCTAGGTGGACTGGGACTGCTGCTCGGTACCTTCGGCCTGGCCACAGTCATGTTGCGCAATGTGCTGGAACGCCAGTCCGAACTGGCCCTGCTGCGAGCGATCGGCTT
>CBIHQO010000308.1:0-7490 GCA_966211735.1 uncultured Schlesneria sp. | reverse complement strand
ATACGAATTCCGCAGCATTCGTCGGAACGTAGTGATGCGATCTGGCGAGGCGCTCGGCAAGTTCTTCTTCAGGAACTTCTCGTTCGCCAAGGCGAAATACAGACTCTCTGTGCCGTGAGCAACAAAAGCGGTCGCCGTGACAGGATCGACGTAGTAACGTCTGACCTTTTCGAGTACATCATCCAGATAGACCATGGCCTCAGGACGAGACAACGGCAGCATCTCGAGGAACGATCGATCCGAATAGCGACGTTCAATCGAGAAGTGAATCTTCGACTGACGCAGTCCCTGCTTCAGTGAATCGTTGTCGGGCCATTTTTTTACCGATTTTTCGTAGAGATCGATGGATTCAGCCCAGCGACGCTCCGTTCTCAGCCGATTACCTTCACTGACGGCATCCGATTCCGTCTCCGGTCCGCTCTCTTTTGCCGAGGTATTCTCTCGAGCGAGCAGAGTCGGTGAGCCACACAATCCAACGGCGGTTGTCGATATCCAAACAACGAGCGCCCACTCAACGAGTGTTGAAACAGACATTACAGGTTCCCCCGGATTTGCTGATCCGACAAGATGTACACCGATCCCATTCATTCCCCCTCGAAATGAATGCTGGCGGACATTGCGGCCCTCAAATCCCTGTGGCACATCGCCGTCAGACGTTGCCTGACGACAACAGCCGCGTTGTCAAAGTTGAATATAGGCCGGGTTCCTGCAGTGGTCAAACTGCAACATTTTTGTTGCACTACATCCACATGGCATAACTGGACAATCTTCGCGCCCCAGTTCCGATTACCCGTTCTACGGGGATTTCAGCGGTTCGGCCCAGCCACAGCACTCGCAAGTCTCGAACCACAGTCGCGCGATCCCACAACTAGACACTGCGTCAAGTGTTACGTCGCTTTACCCGAATGCCGATCCGCTCGCAACCTGAAAGAAATACAAACTGGCGTGGTTGTGCTTTCAATTACGCTTGAACCGGTGCGGCAGGCGTATCGAGGATCTGGCGCGAACTGAATCAAGTTCCAACCGTGTCAATCATAACGATCATGGAAGCATGGTGAGCCGTATGAATGGGGTGTCTATTGACGCTGCCACTCCGAGCACGATGTTCACCGCAGCATCAACGGTCACGAGACATGCCGGTAATCAGAGACGACGCCGCTCCAGCGCACCATCGGATTGCGGGCATCATGATCGACAGATTCGAGAACATCACCAGCCCCGCCATGACCGCCATAATCATAACTTCGAATACAGGCAAACCGGTGAACGATCGCTTCATGCAGTCTAAATTCCTGACTGAGCAATCCTGACTCGAGCCAGCTTGTCTGGATTGCGGATGATGAAGCAGCGCCGCACCTGACCGTCGACATAGTCCATGACCCAAACTGCCGCCAGTTGACCCTCCAGCAGCGCCGCGAAGCCGAGTTGATCGTTGACCCGCACGCGCACGATCTCCGTTCCCGACAGCCCCTTCTTGAACACGCCAACCAGGAACCGCGAAGCCTTGTCCACCCCTTCCAGCGGTCGCAGCGCAGCTAGAGCCTTACCACCGCCATCCGAGTAGATCACGACGTCATCGGCCAGCAACTCCACCAATCCTTCCAGATCGCCCGTCTCACAGGCATGCAAAAACTCGCTTGAGATCCGTTCGATCTCAGCAGACGAAGTCTCGAAGCGAGGCCGCTCAGACTGGATATGGCTCTCGGCACGACTAACCAGCTGTCGGCAGTTCGCTTCTGACTTATCCAGGATTGAACTGATCTCAACGTAGTCGTAATCGAACACCTTTCGCAGCAAATAGGCCGCACGTTCAGTCGGTGACAATGTCTCCATTACGTGCATCAGCGCCAGAGAAACCGTCTCACCCATCTCGATCCGGTCTTCCAATTCGAACGATCCCGATTCGACAATCGGCTCAGGCAGCCACGGGCCGACGTACGTCTCCTTCCGAACATCGATTTCGCGCCGTCGATCAATACACAGTCGCGTGACGATCGTATTCAGAAAGGCGCGAGTGGACCGAATCTCATCTCGATCGGCGTTCGACCATCGCAAGTATGCATCCTGCAAAACATCGTCCGCATCGGACCGAGTTCCCAGCATTCGGTAAGCCAGACGAGCCAAATCGGGACGGAGCGCTTCAAATTCGAATGTGGTGTCGAGTTTCATGGTCTTCTCGCAATCGATAGCAGGCTTGCAGAGCGTCTGGCAATCTGAACTACCATCCACTCCGATGAAACTTTCACTCAATCCTCGAACCCGCTGCGGTTTCACGAAACCGCACAGATCAATCCTAATTGATGTCTTGCTCGATTCCGTGGCCACCAGCATAATACCGCCTTACGTCACCGATTTCCTCGTGCCGGACGATCCGCTATGACTCCCTTTGATTCCATGCGTGCGCAACGCTTGCAATCGCTCGTCTGTCGTCGCGATCTCTTGAAGATCGGGCCGCTGGCAATTTCAGCGTCGATCCTTCCGAGTTTGATGACCGGATCAGTCCATGCCGAAATCGCGGTAGCTCCGACCGCCAAAGCCAAGTCCATCATCTTTTTGTGGATGGCTGGCGGTGTCACACATATCGATTCACTCGACCCCAAACCGGAAGCTCCTGAACAGATCCGCGGGACCCTGAACGCAATCCCCACCGCCATGCCCGGGGTCTTCTTCAGCGAAGCCTGTCCGAACCTGGCTCGCGTGGCCAAAGACCTGGCCGTCGTCCGATCGTTTTCTCATGACAGCGACGATCATCTCCTCAGCCAGGTTTACACCCTCTCTGGTCGCAAGGTAACCCAGGCGCAGCTCTTCACCGAACCCAACATCGGCTCGATGGTCCAGTATCTGCTAGGGTCGCGCAACGGAATGCCCGGCTATATCGCCGTTCCCGGAATCACGCGACCTGGCCCGCCACCGCACAACCTGTTCGTCGGCGGATGGCTCGGAAACCAGTACGCTCCGTTCTGCATCGGCGGTCAGCCCGAGCAACCCGACTTCACCGTCGGCGAAAAAGAAGAAGATCCCTCCCCCCGAGCCAGCGAGGATCTGAATCCACCCGAACTCCGTTTTCCGCAGGAAGTCACCATCGGCCGACTCCAGCGCCGCAGCCAATTGAGATCCAGCCTCGAAGACTCGCTACGTGAAGTCGAACGGACGGGAGCCCTCCCCGCGATGGAAGGCCACTATGGGGGAGCACTCAAACTGCTGATGGCGCCTCAAGTGCGCAATGCGTTCGACGTCACTGCCGAATCGACTCAAACGCGAGAGGACTATGGCCGCACCAAGATCGGTGGCCGCTGCCTGCTGGCCCGTCGTCTCGTCGAAGCGGGTGCCCGTTTTGTGATGGTCGACTACGGATACGATGCCGACTACGGCAACCTGTGGGACATACACAATGTCCGCGAGCAGAAGTTTCCGCATGTGTCCGAGATGGTCAAACGCGGCTACAATGTCGCCGGAATGGACAAGGCCTTCGCCGCCTTGCTCACCGATCTGAAACAACGCGGTTTGCTGGAAACGACAATGGTGGTCTACCTGACCGAGTTCGGTCGAACACCCAAGATCAACAGCCTGGGTGGCCGAGATCACTGGGGCAAATGCGGCTCGATGTTCTTCGCCGGCGCCGGAATCCAAACCGGGCAGGTCGTCGGCACCACAGATCCGCATGCGGCCTATCCTTTGACGCGTCCCTATGGTCCCGCCGACATCGCCGCGACAATGTATCAAGGCCTGGGAATCGAACCCGAGTCGCGCGTCCCCGATCGTCTGGGCCGCCCCGTACCCGTCCTCGACCACGGCGAAGCAATCGCAGAAGTTCTCGCGTGACCGCCAGCAGTCTGTTTCTGAATGAACTCCGTCGCGGACTGGATCGCTGCCAGATCGTCGGCACCAGCATCCTGATCGGCGTCTCCGGCGGCGCTGACAGCGTCGCCTTGCTGTTAGGCCTGGTTCAGGTCCGTGACGAATACACGCTCTCGCTCACTGTCGGGCACCTTAATCACCAACTACGCGGCGATGCCAGTGATGCCGATGCCGAGTGGGTACGTTTGCTGTGTGAGCGGCTGCAAGTCCCCGTCGAAATCGATATCGCCGCGAACCTTCCGCAGAACCGAGGCATTGAAGAAGCCGCGCGCGATGCCCGACATTCGTTTCTCGACCGCACCGCCCTGACCCTCAACATCGAAGTCATAGCGACAGCACACACGGCCGATGATCAGGCGGAAACCGTCCTCCATCACATTTTTCGCGGGACAGGCCTGTCTGGACTGCGTGGCATTCCCGAGACTCGATTGACCCCGTCCGCGCGGCGGCTGGTCCGCCCGATGTTGACGATCCGGCGGGAACTGATCGAACGCTACCTGGCCGAACAGGGGCAGGATTTTCGAACGGACACCACGAACGCGGATACCTCCCTGACGCGGAATTGGTTACGCCACAAACTTTTACCCGACCTGCGAAGTCAATTCGGTTCCCAAGTCGATCTCTCGCTGAACCGCCTTGCCGAACAAGCTGCCGACGTGGAACAGACACTTAACATCCTCGCCGAACGTCTGCTCGATCAAGCCGTCTTGGATTGTCAGGCCAATTCGGTACGCCTGAGTACCCGGGTGTTCGCGGACCAGCCACTCCACCTGCTTCGCGAATCCTTCCGACTGCTCTGGCAGCGTCAGCAGTGGCCACTTCAATCGATGGGGTTCAGAGAATGGAACCGGCTCGCGGACGTGGCCCTTACCACCGGGAATATTAACCTCCCCGGAAAACTCCGAGTTCGGCATCACCCCCCCGGTCTGTTGGTTCTGGAAAAAACAGATCGGTAATCAGCGCTGCGTTTGTAGAAAGATGCGCTGTAACCGGATAGCATTCCGCCCCACACATCTGCGCAACGGATGCTGGCATTCAGGAATGGGTAGCACGGACGCGCCGAACTGCAAACTACAACATGGTGGAACAACAATGAGCAACGGGGGCACTGACGCCGCCGCGCCAAATGCGCAGCGTCTTCTTTGGGCAGGTTTTATGGCGATTCTCGCCGCTGGGGTCGGCTTCGCGATCCGCGGCGGGATCTTCGACAACTGGCAGGCGGCTTATAGCTTCACCAGCACCCAATTGGGGGCGATCGGCGGAGCCGGGTTCTCGGGCTTCTGCTTCGGCATCATCATCGGTGGCGTGCTGTGCGACAAGATCGGCTACGGCAAGCTGGTTGCCACCGCGTTCCTGCTGCACGTTCTCTCTGCGGTCGTCACGTTCGGGGCGTCGACACCCGAAAACGCGTACACGATGCTTTACTGGGGCATGTTCTTGTTCGCCTTGGCGAACGGCTGCCTGGAAGCAGTTGCGAATCCACTCGTCGCGACATTGTTCCCCAATAACCGCACCCACTATCTGAACATCCTGCATGCCAGTTGGCCTGCCGGTTTGATCCTCGGCGGGATTCTGGGTTGGGTGCTCGATGACCGCATGAAGCTCGACTGGAAGATCCAACTTTCGCTGTACCTGATCCCGACCGTGATTTACGGGGCGATGTTCCTGGGTCAGTCCTTCCCGAAATCCGAAGCCTCTAAGAAGGGCCTCAAACTGGGCGACATGCTCCAGGACGTGGGCATCCTCGGCGGCCTCGTCGTCTGCTTCCTCCTGTCGATGTTCATGGGCGACGTCCTGAAGGGCATCCCCGGCCTGGGCGAAGACAATGCGAAGTACGTCGGCTATGCGATCGGCGGAGCGTTGCTAGTCGCTGTCGGTATCATCACGAAGTTCTCGATGGGGTCGATCCTGTTGTTCGTGCTGTTCGTCACGCACGCACTCGTCGGCGCGGTCGAACTCGGAACTGACGGCTGGATCCAGAACATCACCGGCAACATCCTGTCGTCGGAACAGGGTAAGATCCTGTTCGTGTTCACATCCGCTTTGATGTTCGCCTTGCGATTCTGTGCCGATTTCATCGAGAAGAAAATCGGGGTCTCTCCGATCGGTATCCTCCTGATTTGTGCAATCCTCGCCTGCATCGGCTTGAACCTGACCAGCCGCATTGATGCCTTCGCCGGCGCGATCCTCGCGTTGACAGTCTACGGAATCGGCAAGACGTTCTTCTGGCCAACCATGCTGGCGGTAGCGTCCGACCGATTCCCACGTACCGGTGCCATCGCCATCAGCATCATGGGCGGTATCGGTATGATGTCGGCCGGTCTGCTCGGTTCGCCAGGTCTTGGTTATTTCAAGGACCGCTACTCGGGCGAATCGCTGCAGCAAGTGAATGCACCACTTTTCGAAGCGAGCAAGGCTGAAAAGTCAAGCAAATTCCTCGTCTTCCCCGATGCCCACGGTCTCGACGGCAAGAAACTCGGCGATGCCCAGGCCAAGCTGAATAAGCTCCGCGACGAAGGCGACGCCAGCGATGTGGCCCTGAAGAAGCTGTCGGACGATGATCGGGCCCTGATCCAGGCCAGCATCTCGGGTGACCGAAAAACGCTGGTCGCCGACTCGTGCATCCCCGCCACCATGGCGGCAATCTACTTGATTCTGCTGATCTACTTCAAAGCGATCGGTGGCTACAAGCCGGTCACAATCGAGTCGGGCACCTCCCTGGGCACCGCAGAGAGTTAATCGGTTTTCCATCGGCTGATGGCAAATGGCCCTGGTGAACTTCCCAGCAGCCGGGAGTGTCTGTCAAGATGCTTCCGGCTGCTCCGTTTTCATCCTGTAACTGACGATCTTGCATGTCCTTGAACAGTCCTCAGCGCGAGTTTGCGATTGAAGTCGTCCGCAAATTGCGCGCGGCAGGGCACACCGCACTCTTTGCCGGTGGTTGCGTTCGCGATCTTCTACTCGGCCGTCCCGCCAAAGACTACGACGTTGCCACGACCGCCCATCCCGAGCAGGTGCGTGAGCTGTTCGGACACAAGCGAACCCTACCCGTCGGAGCCAGCTTCGGCGTCATCATTGTCATGGGCCCTCGCGAAGCGGGCCACGTTGAAGTCGCCACGTTCCGAACCGAGGGGCCCTATCACGACGGCCGACGTCCAGCCAGCGTCGCCTTCTGCACCGCCGAGGAAGACGCCCGACGTCGCGATTTCACGATCAACGGGATGTTTTACGATCCGATCGAAGCCCAAGTCTTCGACTATGTCGGCGGCGAAGCCGACCTCGCCGCCCGCGTCGTCCGCGCGATCGGCGATCCACATGAGCGTGTCCGTGAAGATAAGTTGCGTATGTTGCGTGCGGTTCGCTTCACAGCCACACTCGACTTCGCTCTTGAAGACCGCACTGCCGCCGCCGTCCGCGAAATGGCCGATCAACTCACAATCGTCAGCGCCGAACGGATCGCTCAAGAACTGAAGAAGATGCTGGTCGACCCGCACCGACGGCGAGCGATCGAGCTCTGCTCCGATGTCGCCCTCCTGCCGATCATCCTGCCAGAACTGCGTCGCGAACCGAGCGAACGCGAAACCACATTACGAATGTTGTCGCTGCTCGAACAACCCTCGTTCGAACTGGCC
>CBIHQO010000307.1:0-7523 GCA_966211735.1 uncultured Schlesneria sp. | reverse complement strand
CACTGCCTGAGCCCGCGGCGGGAACCAGCAGTGTGCTGCCAACCGGCCGCAGTCGCGATGGATTGGGGAATCGGGCGATGGCGAGTTGCCCGATCAAGTCCGGAGCGATGTTCGCGTCCCGAAGTGCCGTGACAGCACCGCTCGCCGAGATCTGGATTTCGCTCACATCGGCCGGAATTGTGATGACTGGTTCCAGCAAAAGCGATCCTTCAGCCAATGCCAGGCAGAGCCGGCGCTGACTATCCAAAGTGAGCGAGCCGCAACGCGTGTAGACCGGCTTTTCGTTTCGCATTGCGACAAAAAAACCAAGACCGTGAATTGCGAGGTCCAGGTGATTGCCTGTGCTCTCGGAGACCCCTTCCTCCATATCCAGGAGAATTTCTCCCAGGCGGCACCCTTGAACCGGGAGCAGATTCAGCGGCGTTGGCTCGGCGGTATCGGATCTCCGCTCGGCCACATCTTGCCAGCCTTCTTCGTAGGCGTCGACAAGATTGATTCGCAGACGCTTGTAACCCCATGTCGTGGAATTGGCGATGTTATGTCTGGCCAGGCTGCTGGCCTGATCCAAGGCGGTGACGGTCTGCGTCCAATCAGGTAGCGTCTGACGTCGAGTCTGCGATGCGGGCTCGGCAGGCAATTCCGCAATCCTGGGAGCGGCAACTGCGGGGGCATCTTGCTTGTGCAGAGCTCGTGGTAGAGATCGAAGCTGTTTCCGGACTTGCAGCAGGTCGCGCACGACTCCGGCCGGCAACGTCTTCAATTCGTCGAACCAGATATCGCGTTCTTCGCGTGAAGATTCTGCCAATTCGTCTTCAATGACGCTTCGGACGGCCTGATGCTCAACGCTACCTTTGCCGTGCGGCTCGTCAGACGATTCATGCTCTTCGAGGGGGACCGCTTCCTGGGGCAGAGGAACCGGCTTCGGGATCGATTGCCCGTTGGCATCGTCTGTTTCGACTGACTGGAGCGCGAGGGTCAGCAGTTCCTTTGGCCGCGTCAATTCCAGATCTTCGAGTGATCGTGGAATGGGGGACGCTTTGCCATCGTCAGGAATTGCCGACGGGGCATCAAAAATCAATGCTCCGGGATACGATTCCGCCGCTGCCGTCAATCGCTGGTTGCGATCTTCGAAATGGCGATGTACAGCAATGTTCGCGACGACCGATGCCAGAACGGCCAGCGAAACAACGGTCCCCGTATTCCGGGTCCAGCCCATCGTCGACTCCCTTCGACGCCAATAATCAAGCAGTCATCTCTCAACTGCCGTCACTCTTCAATTTGACAGATTGACGGTCCGAAACAGTAGTCGAAACTGGCAGGTTCGGCAAGACGCAGTCTTAGTCCTCAATTTGACCCCAGGATCGGTCCAGGAACGGCCGGCTCTACGTAGCGGAAAGCCTCCGTGCGATGAGTCCGGCCTGAACCCGTGTCTCGAGTTAGTAGTTACCTAAGGCTTTACGATCGCCGCGGAACTGAAAACTGGACGGCGTTCGTTGATACGATTGCGGAGCCACTGGAAAACCGGTTACCAGAGAGTTCGCGATCGGAGCCGCGGCCGGTTCATAGGAGTAGCTTTGGTAAGCATTTGTGCTGGTCGTCTGTTGCGGTGGCGGAGGGGCCATGTTCGGATCCGTCACCTGTCCCGCGTTATTGTAATTCGGCGCGACGGCACTGCAGCCATTCGAACACGAGTTACATGTCGACGCACAGGTCTTGCACGCGGATGCACACCCGCAATTCTGCTGGGCACGACAACATCGTCGACCCGCCTCAACGTTGTCCGCTGTGAAACTCAATCCAACCATTGCCAACGCGGCAACCAACAAAGGCTTCATCATGATGCAGTTCCCTTAATCCACGGTTGAGCACAAACGAAACTTACGGACCGCTGTCCAAAAGCGTAGCGCGTCTCAAACGATCTGGCAACAACATTTCCAGATCGTAAGCTTGAGAAGGCTAAAGAGAAGCCATTGCGAGACGTGGCGAGTGTCACTTCGCGAGATTGATCAGCTCAATGAACTGGTCTACTCATTCGAGCATTGCGGCCACCGCTGGCACCTTGCCAACTTGAATTGGCAGGCTGACAAAAGAGACTGACTGAGGTTGCTGTACCCAGTCGTTCCACTCCTGCTGCAAGGCGGTCACGCCGTTGAGTGCGTAGTGATTCTTCAGGGCCTGGTCGTGTCCAATCCGGATCGATTCCTCGATGAAATCTGCGAACTTCGCGGGGTTCGACTTGCGAACGAGCAATGAAGACAACGCGAGGCTTTGTCCGTAGAATACATCGCGAAGATGCGGGGCAGGCAATCCTTTCGCAGTGACGAGATCACTGATCTTCATCGTGGTTCTTGTTGCCAAGACGCTTTGGAAATTCTCCAGTCGCTCGCGATGCTTCTCGGCAGATTCGCTGAGCATGGCGATCCCTTCATCCGCCCAGCGGGGCAATGCATGACCGCCGAATCGCTCGCCTAGGATCACGTGCGTTAATTCGTGCGGCAAGGCCGCGTTCGACCAGTCGCCGGCGTCAGCCCGAACATCGATTCGACGATAGACTGTTCGACCCTGATCGAAATTCATAGAGGTTGAGCCGACAGAGGCATCGCCGGGACGCCGCAACGTCTGATTGTAGGCGGCCTGATTCGCATGCACGTAGACTTCACATTTCGGCGACCAGTCGGCTCGATCGGCTTCCGTGATCCAAGCCATTCGCAACCGTGAACGCCACGCTTCACAACTTTCCGTGAGTTGTCTCGCTTCGGCTTCAGGCAACTGCGACCAGCAGCGGAAATTGGGAGACTCAACGATCTTCCAGGAACCTGATGTTTTCAGCGTGACTTGGATTGGCCGCGAGGCCGATGAGTTTTCGACCGGGGATTCCGCCAAAGCCGACCCGAAGGAAAACAGTCCGAACAGACTGAACCAACAGGTCAGATGGGTCATCCACTTCATTTCGAACTCCCTGACAAACGCAAACCGGCCGTTGTCGCTCATATCGGAAATGCCGTGCCGCAGACGATTCTGGCGACCGCGTTTGTCGCAACCTCAATTTGAGGAATGGATTGTGATCGAGTCTTGGCGAGGCAGTCGCGACGATGCTTGCCAGCGCCGCTGCCCGTACGTTCGGCTTTATTGCTCGGTTCTTAGGCCAAACCCCTTTGGACTAAGGATGCGGCGTCACCGTTGGTTCGTTGTCGCAAGCCCTGTTGCGACAAGCCGAAGAGACCGGTAGCCTAGGTGAATCGACTCTTGTTGATTGGTGGCGGAGGTTACTGATGCGAAGACCATTTCGAACGTCATTTGTCGGCTGCCTGATGGCGATGATCGCGATGACCTCGATCGCAGTCGCAGCCGATGTTCCCTCAGGCCAATTCGAGAAGTCGATCGCCCCGCTGCTGATGTCCAAATGCCTGGCCTGCCATTCGGGCGACGAGGCCAAAGGGGGGCTGGATCTGATTTCTGCGGAGAAGCTGCGGACAGGCGGCGAAAGTGGTGCGGGAGTTGTCCCTGGTAAGCCCGACGAGAGTCCGATCTGGCAGCGGATTTCGGTCGACGAGATGCCTCCCAAGCATCCGCTGTCGGATAACGAGAAGGCGGCGATCAAATCGTGGATTGAAGCCGGTGCGGTCTGGACCGGCGGTGACCTGAACCCTCTGAAGGTCTCGACCGACCAGCGGGCGGGTTACGACTGGTGGTCGCTGCAACCCCTGTCAAAGGTGGTCTGCCCCACTGTTCGCGATGTGTCGCGAGTCCGTGAACCGATCGACTCCTTCATCGTCGCTCAACTGAGTGCGCGCGGATTCGAACCCGCCGCCCCCGCGGATCCCCGAGTCCTCATCCGCCGCGTTACGTTCGATCTGCTCGGCCTCCCTCCTGCTCCGGAAGAGATCAACGAGTTTCTCGCGGATGATCGTCCCGATGCGTATGAACGCTTGATCGATCGGTTGTTGGCGTCACCTCATTATGGCGAGCGGTGGGCGCGGCATTGGTTGGATATCGTGCGATTCGGTGAGAGCAATGGATTCGAACGCGATCTGCCGCGGCCGAATGCGTGGCCTTACCGTGATTGGGTGCTGCAAGCTCTGAATCGGGACATGCCGTACGACGAGTTTGTGCGCTGGCAATTGGCGGGCGATATCATTGCTCCCAACAGCGTGGCCGCGATGCAGGCGGTCGGATTCCTCGTGGCCGGACCGCATGATACCGTCGTACCGGTTGTCGATCGCATGCGCGCGACGATGCGGCAGGATGAGCTGGAAGATACGATCGGGGTCGTCGGGCAAACGTTCCTGGGGCTGACAGTGAACTGTGCCCGCTGCCACGATCACAAATTTGATCCGATCACCGCCAAAGAGTACTACCAGATCGCATCGGCCTTGGCGGGCGCGGATCATGGCGAGCGCGAGTTCACTCCGCCCGAAACCACACGGCAATTGGCGGTGTGGCAAGCTCGAATCGACCTGCTCACCAAGCAACTGCAGGAACAGGACTCGCCGATTCGCGAAAAAATCTTAGCGGAACGGAATCGAACACCAGGCGAAGTTCCGTCGCCCAGTCTTCCGGTGCCCATTGCCGCATGGGATTTCACTCGGGATGCGAAAGATCAGATCGGTCGGATGCATACGCGATTGGTGGGGACTGCCAAGCTGGAACGAGATGGCTTGGTTGTCGACGGCAATTCATTCGCGATGACGGCCCCTTTGGAAAAAGATCTGGCCGAAAAGACGCTGCAAGTCCGAGTACGTTTGCAGTCGCTGCAGCAATCGGGCGGTGGCGCCATCAGCTTGCAGACGATTGATGGACACACGTTTGATGCGATCGTCTATGGCGAACTGGAGCCCAACCGCTGGATGCCGGGCAGTACCGGTTTTCAACGAACCGCGTCATATGGCGGCGCCGCCGAGGAACAAGCTGACAAACAGTTCGTCACGATCACTCAGGTCCATCGCGAGGACGGGACGATTGTTTGCTATCGCAATGGTCAACCGTATGGCAATCCCGTTCGGAAGGATCAGGCGGTCCGTTATGGTTCTGGCAAAGCCCAAGTCGTTTTTGGGCTTCGGCACGGGACCGATGCCGGTGGCAATCGGATGCTGAACGGGACGATTGCCAGTGCCCGGTTGTATGACCGAGCGTTGTCTGCCGCCGAAGTTGCCGTGAGCAGCGATTCCGCCAACACCTACGTCACCGAAAATGAGATCGGTTCGAAGCTTTCGGCCGATCAACGCGTTGTACGGGCGTCGCAGCAGAATGAATTGGCCGATTTGCGATTGAAGCATGCGCAGGTATCGAAAGCGGGACCGCTGAAGATTTACTCAGCGATTGCGACTCAACCTCCCGCGATGAAGATTCATAAACGCGGCAGTGTCAGTCTGCTGGGTGAAGAAGTGGCTGCGGCGGGATTGGGCGCCCTGCAAGGTATCGATCCGAATTTTGGTTTGAAGCCCGACGCTATTGAATCGCATCGCCGACTGAAACTGGCCAACTGGATCACGGATGCGAATAACCCGTTGTTTGCGCGAGTGCTGACGAATCGCCTGTGGCATTATCACTTCGGGGCGGGGCTGATCGAGACTCCCAGCGACCTGGGATTCAATGGAGGCAAGCCGAGTCATCCCGAGTTGCTCGAATGGCTTTCGAGTGAATTCGTTGCGGCAGATGGTCCCCGCCGCTTCTCGATCAAACGCCTGCATCGGTTGATGATCAGTTCGGCGACCTATCGGCAATCGTCGCAACTGAATCCGCAGGCGTCGGCCGTTGACGCGGGCAACCGCTTGCTGTGGCGGATGAATCCCCATCGATTGGAAGCGGAATCGGTTCGTGATGCGATCCTGTGTGTGGCGGGTCAGCTCAATACGGAGCTGGGTGGCAAAGGTTATGCGGACGTGAACTCGTACTTCTTCAAGGGAACGCAGTTTTACGATCCGATTGACCCCACGGGTTTCGCCAACAATCGCCGCACGCTGTATCGTATGTGGGCTCGTGGAGGTCGCAGCCCGTTTCTGGATACGTTCGATTGTCCCGATCCATCGACAACCACACCACGTCGATCGGCCACCGTCACGCCGCTGCAGGCGTTGTCGCTGCTGAATCACTCGTTCAGCCTGCGGATGGCCGACCAGTTTGCTCAGCGGCTGAAGGTTGAAGTGGGCGATTCGCCCGCCGATCAGATTCGTCGAGCGTACTTACTGTTGTTCGGGCGTGAGGCGACGGCCGATGAAGTGACGTTCAGCCAGACTTTCGTCCAGCGGCGCGGATTGCCTGCGTTTTGCCGAGCGATGTGGAATTCGTCTGAGTTTCTGTTTGTTGACTGATCGCGATGACCGTTGGAGATGAGACGATGAATATTCCGAGCCGTCGCGATTTCTTGTCCTGGTCGGCGCACGGACTGACGCTGTCGGCGTTCATGCATCTGTTGCAGCAGGATGGTCGTGCTGCAGGAACGCCGGGCGAATCAGCCGATCCACCGCCGCATCTGATGCCGAAATGTCGCCGCGTCATCCATCTGTATATGTGCGGCGGGCTCAGTCACCTTGACTCCTTTGATTACAAGCCGCAGCTCGAAAAGTTTCACGGTCAGCCGCTGACGTCGGCCGAAAAGCCCGAGACATTCTTCGGCCAGGTCGGACTGCTGAGAAAGAACGATTGGGAGTTTAAACGGCGCGGTGAGAGCGGCCTGTGGGTGTCAGAGCTGTTTCCGCATCTGGCCGGCGTGGCTGACGAACTGACCGTGATCAATTCGATGGTGGCGGATTCGGCCAATCACACCCCGGCGACGTTTCAGGCCAACACCGGGTTTCGCTTGAATGGTTTCCCGGTCCTTGGTTCCTGGCTCTCATACGGAATGGGCTGCGAGACTGAAGACCTGCCTGCCTACATCGTCCTTCCTGACCCACGTGGTTTTCCTGCCGGCGGGACGATCAACTGGACAAATGGCTTCCTGCCCGCTCGGCATCAGGGGGTGGCGTTTCGGACCAAGGGGCAACCGATTGAGGACTTGTTCCCCGAATGGCACGACAAGACGGAAAATCACGACGCCGATTCCGAGGTCGATGTCAGAGCGTTCGTGGCAGAGATCAATAAACGGCACATGGCGTCGCGCCCCGAGAGTGATCTGTCGGCCCGGATTCGCAGTTATGAACTGGCCGCTCGAATGCAGATGTCGATTCCGCGCGTGACGGACCTTTCAGGAGAAACGCAGGAAACGCAAGCGGCGTATGGACTGCAACGCGAAGAAACCGCCGACTTTGGTCGCAGCTGCCTGCTCGCGAGACGCATGCTCGAACAAGGTGTGCGGTTCGTCCAATTGTTTTCAGGTGGCTCGTTTGGGTCGCCGCGTATCAATTGGGACGGCCATGAGAATATGAAAGAAAACCACGCGCAAGAAGCATTGCGTGTCGACCAACCGATCGCCGCCCTGCTCCGCGATTTGCGTCAGCGTGGGATGTTGGACGACACGCTGGTGTTGTTCACGACCGAATTCGGCCGCACACCGTTTACGCAGTCGGCCGCGAACGTTGTCGGCG
>CBIHQO010000306.1:0-7533 GCA_966211735.1 uncultured Schlesneria sp. | reverse complement strand
AGCGGCCATCAAAGAGTACGCAGACTATCTGCCCATTCCCATCTATCTGAACGGGACCGCTCAGCGAGCGAACGTGATCAACGCGGCCTGGTTCGACCCGACTCCCGATGCCGAAGCGGTCGAATTGGCTCTGGAAGAGAAGTTCAACGAAGCGCCGTTGGACATCATCCCGATTCGCGTCGAGAAGCCCGTGTCGATCGCCGGAGCGCTGTACGTCACACCGCAACGAACGCCTGGATTTGCTGGCGAGCCGGTCGTGACCACCACCATCAAACGCATGGTGATCTCACGCGATACGCAAGGCCTGCTCCCTCAATGGGCGACCTTCCTGCGCGGCGTGCTCGAACTGAATGATTGTTCGCCGACCGCCAGTCGAGAAGATCTCGTTCGCGATGCGAAGTTCGAAGCGGCACGATTGCAACTCGAAAAGATGCTGTTCGAACACTTCGAGAAGCTGGCCAAGACGGACCCTTCCCGACTGGAAGCGGTGTTGTCGTGGCATCGCTATTCGCTGGCTGGTGCCGCGTTGTCGGATCGACGACTGCGGGATCTGTTGCGTCAGACCTATCGCTTCACGACTTCAGCAGGGGCCCTCACCTGCGACGAGATCCTCGCTCGCAGCGCCGCCGATCCCCTGTTTGAAACCGATGCGGATCGAGTCCTGTGGTACAACACCGATCGTCGGCAGGAACGCTGGGTCAACTCGTTGTTTGCTCAGACCGATGCCCCGTGCGTTCAAACACTCCGCAGCTTCGAAGAGTCGTTGCTTGCGGCCATGACAGGCGATGTCGCCGCAGCCAAGGGCGAATCGATCGACTTGCGAGTTGCCAGCCCCAGCGCCAGCGGCTTCGCATCGCAGATCCTGGGCGTGCAGGATATGGAAGACGCGTCTCCCGAGTGGCAGGATTTCCTGTCTTCAACCGAAGCGCGCGTGATGGTGGCGACCTTTCGAACGGATCAGCCCGTGATGGCGTTCCTGAACGACCGCCACGAACTTCAGAAGACTTATGAAGAATTGAAGCGACAAGGAACTGTCCCCGCCGGCTTCCAACGCCTGATCGATTCACACTTCGAAGGGGACGAACCGGCTCGCAACGAAGTGCTGCTGAACCGCAATCATCGACTGGTAAAACGCGTCCTCGAACAACGAGCCGGAACGCCACTGGCCAGCGTCCTGCGATTGCTGGTCGTTTCGGCGTTGAACTCGGCTGGTGCCGCTGTCCCCCGTGCCGTGCAGTCGCAACAGTCGGACGATCTGGATTGGATCGCCGAAGCCTTGTGGGGCCAGAAGAAGAGCTAGCACACCCTCCGATCCCCACCGAGTTCTTCTCGGTGGAAGCGGGCCGTTGCACTAGCCAGACGAGACTCCAAAACTCTGGCACCCTCATTGAAGATTTCAGTGAGCGGAATCGCGCGCGGACATCTGGTAGAATTGAATCCCACATTCGATTAGCAACAGCGGACAACTCGGAACGATCTTCATGTCTGACGAAGAACTTGACGACGTTGATCAACGTCTGGACGAAATCGAAGAGCGAATCCGCGAGGCCAGTCGACTCTGTTACAACCGCAGCGTCATCCGCATCGCCCGCGAAGGCCGACGGCTCGCCAAGCAGGAACACCGGCTGATTCCGTTCCTGTCGTTCAGTTTTCACCTGATCAACTCCGCCGATGACGTGCTGGATATGAAGCAGGGAAACGATGTCGCGGTCGAGATGATTGCGCTGCTGGAAGACGAAGAATTGGCTCGGTCGTTTCAGTCTGACCTGCCAATGGACGAATACGAGCACACGAAGTGGTGGCTGACCGGTTTCACCTACAAGAAGCTGGCGACGCTGACGGGGCATGCTCAGGGATACAACTCCGATGGCATGCACCAGTGCATCTCCGATGGGATGACTGTCTGCCGCCGGACGGGGAACCTGCGCGATACCCTGCACTTTCGAGAATTTGCCGTCGAGGTCTATCGTTCCGCTGACGATCTGGAGATGGCCCTGCACTTCGCCCGAGGCAGTCTGCATCTGCAGGATGCGGATGACGCCAATCGCAAGGTCGCCAGCGCCGACGATGTGGCCACCCTGCTTAGCCTGCAGGGGAATATCGCCGCTGCTGTCGAGATGGTCCAGGAGGGTTGGCAGTATTGCCTGGAGTTTCACAACCCGTATCTGGCGAAGCTCAACTTTCTGCCGTTGGCTCGCGAGGTGCTCGCGGTGGCAGGACGGCAGGACTTGCTCGCCAAGCTTCCCCGGATTGTGACCGAAGACGAAGTCATCGACCTCCCGGAAGACCAACTGCTCAGAATCCCTCCTCAGGACGAATGTCCTTATTTCAAGTACCTGCGCGATCAGTCCCTGGCCGTCGAGGTCGCCTGTGCCGGCAATGCCGAAGAAGCGATTCGGTTGCTGCATCCCTGGGACCGCCAGCTGCATCAGGAGCAGTGTCTGAACAGGTGGTTCGGTGTTCGCTGCCGATTGATCGCCGCGTGCCGGATGGCCGGACGACTGGATCAGGCCCGCACATTGGCGAAGTCTTGCGAGGATGTTGCCAGGCAATCGCGCGACTGGCTGACTCTGCGTCGGTTGAAATGGTTGCTCGACGAGTCCGTTCCAGTAACACCGCTGGCCATCGTGGGCGTCCCCGACTGTGGGACATTCGCGTCTCGACCAGCGTTCGAATCGACGGCGACGCACAACACGGAAATTGAACCCCCCAGCGTCGAGACGCCAGTCGCGGGCGCCGACTCTCCGTTGTCTCCTTTGATCACTTCGCTTTATGAGCGACTCGAAGACAGTGAAGGCGAATCCGAAGCTGTGGCGGTGATTGCCGACGAGTTGCTCGCGATCGATCCCGCATCGATCTCCGACCACGACGACGCTGGTCGGCTGCTGCATCTTGTTCGCTTCGTCACAGGGGCGGCTCAAAGCCGTGCCGTCCTGGCGTGGGCTCAGCGGATCCTTGAACATCATCCCGCGCAGCCGATGATCCTCAGCATGTTCGCGGCGCTGGCTGCTCATTTGCGAGAGTTGCCGGGTGCCGATCTGGATGACGTTGTGAGTCCAGAGCGAGTCGAAGCGATGTTTCGGCAATCGTTGGATCTGGACTTCGATTCGCCTACTAACTTCGCACGCGCCGGGATCTACTACGTGCGTCAGGAAAACTTCGGCGAGGCCGAGCGATGCCTTGCTCGCAGCTATCGCCTCGATCGAACTTCTCCAATCGTCGCGTTGAGTCTGGCTGAAGTCTATTCGATGACGGACCGCCCTCGTGATGCGCTGGCCGTCTTGGACATGGCTTTGCGCGATGGTGCGGATGATCCACAGTTGGCGTGGGAGGCGGCACTCCGGGCCAACAATCTCGAACAATTCGAAGCGGCACTCGCTTACCTGGATCGGTTCGAGAGTGAGATGCCGGATCACGCCTGGACCAATCACTATCGCGCCTTTTCGTTGCTCGAATTGAATCGACCCGCGGAGGCTCTGGCAGCGCTCGACCGCGAGGCCCAGAACAATGCCGATGCTCCCTACCCCACTCAGTTGCAGCGGGTCACGGCATTCGGACTGCTGAAAGCTAAGGACGAGTTTCGCCAGCAACTGATGGAACTCTTGTCGATTCCGCTCACCTCGGTCACCTATCTGTCGCCTGCGGGATTGCAGCGCTTGTTTCATCGGTTGTGGGCTTCGGCAGACTTGCTGACGAGCGATGATCCATTGCGACGAGTCTTCGAAGATTTCCTGGTGGCGACCGGCCTGGCGGCGAACGATTTCTTCGACGCGATTCGCGTTCCCAGTGACGGGAGTAAGCCCAAGGGAGAAGTGCAGTTCTTTCGAGTGATCGTTCGGCAACCGCTGGATCAAGAGTGGCGGACTTCGCCCGGTTGTTTGGCGAGCGATCAAGATTGGATCGCTTACAGTGTAGCTTGGGGAGTGCTCGCTGCGGATGAAGCGGACGCTCGCCAGCGAGTCCTGGAATGGCAGCAGCGCTGCTATCCTTTGCCGGCGGAAGTGCATGAAGTGGAAAGTAGTGAAGAAACTTATCAGGATTTCCCCGGCATTGTCTGGCAAGGACAGCGCGAAGGGGAATTGCCTCCTGATTGATGCAGCGACAGCCTGGCAAGCACATCTCAAGACCATTCGGTAAATCATCACCAGGGAACTCGGCATGTCAGACTCCGAATTCGAGGACATTGACGAAAAGCTTCAAGAGTTGAATCAAGAAGTTTCGGACCTCAGCGAGCGATGCCACTATCGGACCATGCTCCGTGTGGCTAACGAGGCCAAGCGTCTGGCGCGAGTCGAACAGCGACTGATGCCGTACATGACGGCCAGCTTCCACGTGATGAATGACTCCCGGAACATCCTGCAACCCGCCGTCGGTCGTGATGTCGCGATTGAATTGATCACGTTGCTGGAAAGCGAAGATCGAGCCCGGCAGTTTCAGCCCAACCTGCCAGAGGATGAATATCAACGAACCAAGTGGTGGCTGACCGCGTGCTCTTACGACAACCTCGCCGTGAACACGGCCGAATCGAACGGGTACAACTCTGACGGGATGCATCAGTGCATCACCGACGGGATCCAGGTCTGTCGCCGCACCGGCAAGATGCAGTGCATCTCGTGCTTCCGCGAGTACGCGACCGATGTGTACATCGCGGCCGATGATCTCGACATGGCATTGCATCACGCCCGGGTGGGGATCAATAACAAAGATCCCGGTCCACATGATCGCCGCCATGTTGGTGCGAAGGACAGCATGCGGATCCTGATGGTGAATGGCCAACTGGAAGCGGCCCTGGAAATGCTGGACCTGTCGTGGAAGTTGAGTGAAGTCTATCACAGCCCGTACGCCGGGCGACTGGACACGTACCTGCGAGCCGTCGAGTTGTGCCACCTGGCTGGCTGCCCTGAGAAGCTGGACGCACTGCCGAAGTTGCTCTCCTTCGAAGAAGGCGAAGTCTACGACGGTCCCGATGATGCGGTGATCATTGAACCACCGCGCGACGAGTTTCCCGCTCACTTCCTCGATCACGATCTGGCCTATGCCTTCGTGGAGAATTGTCGTGGGGATCACGATGCGGCGATCGCCATGATCCAGCCGTGGGATGTTTTGCTGCGAGAGCAGAAGTGCACGACCAAGTGGTTCGAAGTTCGGTTGCGATTGGTCGCGATCGCGCGTCTCACCGGCAAGATGCCGCGAGCCCAGGCACTGGCGCGACCTCTGCAAGAGGCGGCCCAACAGGCCCGCGACTGGGTGACGCTGCGTCGACTGGAACGAATCCTGGACGAGTCGATCCCGGTGACACCGCTCGCCCTGTGCGGCCCGGTCACGATTGGTCCCTTCGCTGACAAGACGACAGTGCCCCCAGCAAACCCAATCGCGGAAGATGTTGCCTCCGTTGAAAAAGTCAGCGAAGAACAGGAGGCCGGCGAAGAAGCCGATGCGGCTGAGACGCCGCTCGGTGAAGCGATTCAGGCGTTCTATGGCCGGATGGTCCAAAGCGGTGGCGAACCGGCTGTCCTGGCAGTCATCTTGAACGACATCCTGGCCGTGCCGCCGGACACGGTCACTCATGTCGAAGACGCCGGTAAGCTGATGCATGTGGTTCGTTTTGTGAACATCGATGAGTCGCGAGCGGCCGAGACGTGGCACTGGTCGGAAGTGTTGACGAAGCGCTTTCCTCAAAATGCGGCGATTCTCAGTATGCAGGCGGCGTTGGGGAATCATCTGCGTGGGGTGTCCGATGGCGAATTGGACGAACTGATCACGACCGCTCGACTCGGGAAGCAGTTCCGCGAGTCGCTCGATCTGGATACCAATTCCAGCGACAACTTCGCTCGCGCTGGTTCGTACTATCTGGAGGAAGAAGACTATGGTGAGGCTGAACGATGCCTCGCCCGCGGCTTCCGCCTCAATCGATCTTCGGGGCATCTTGCCTTGCGATTGTCCGAGGTCTACACGCGAACCGATCGACCTCGGGATGCCGTTGCTGTGCTCGACATGGCTCTGCGTGAAGGTTGCGATGATCCCGATGTCGCCTGGGAAGCGGCGATGAACGCGATTCATACCGAGCAGTACGAAGCCACGCTTACCTATCTGGATCGCTATGACGCGTTGTTGCCTGCGCAACCCTGGTCGCACTACTACCGAGCCAGCGCGCTGCTCGAACTTCATCGACCTGCTGAATCACTGGCCGCCCTCGTCCTTGAGATGCAGTTTAATCCCGATCTCACTTATCACGTGCTGGTTCTGCGAACCAGTGCCTTGGCGGCGCTGAAGGAAATTGATGCCTTTCGAAAAGAGTTGGGTGACGTGTTGGCGATACCGTTGTCTGAGGTCACCTATCTGACGGCGAACGGGTTGCAGAAGATGTTCATCCGGCTCTGGCAATCCACCAGGGAATGCGTGGGGCAGGACGATCCGTCTCTGGTGCAATTGGAAACTCGGCTGCTGGAATCGGGGTTGGCTCCCAATGAACTGTTCGCTGTGTATCGGCAACCAGTGACTGAAGAAGACAGCCAGCACAAAGTGAACTTCTATCGTTGTGTGATCCGTCAGCCGCTGGACGAACGCTGGCGGTCTTTCGGTGGTCAACTGGCGGGCGAAGAAGATTGGACGGCCTACGATATCCCGTGGGGAGTACTCGCCCACGATGAGGCCGAAGCTGGCCAGTTGGCGATGCA
Organism: uncultured Schlesneria sp.; assembly: GCA_966211735.1. Taxonomy (GTDB): domain Bacteria; phylum Planctomycetota; class Planctomycetia; order Planctomycetales; family Planctomycetaceae; genus Schlesneria. The sequence continues at coordinate 856 of CBIHQO010000306.1, read as the reverse complement.
GTGGCAGCAACGCTGCTTCCCTCTTGCTGCGGAACTGCTGGGAATCGAGGAAGAGGGAACGGACTATACCGATGCCGCCGGAGTGGTCTGGCAGGGATACCGCGAGGGGATCCAGCCAGACAGCGGTGACGAGGATGATACTGAATAGCGTGGTGTGATCTTTGAATCTTCGACATGCTCATCTCTTCCGGTAGGACGGGTTTCCAACCCGTCGCCTTGGATTTCGTTTGCGACTTGAATCGGCTCTTCGTGAGTCATTGTAGGCTGCGAGGAATGACGGGTTGGAAACCCGTCCTACTGGAGGACACGGCTTTGTCGAAGGCTCCAAAACCGTGGCACCCAAAGTCCGAATCAGCCATCATCGTGCATGCTCGTCTAGTTCTTTCAGCTTCAGTCGCACGCTGACGATGTACGGCAATTCGTTAGGTTGCCAGTGACCATAAGTCGTGGTGACGATCGTGTCATCCGGCAGGATTTCGACTCCGGGATAGGCACAGTCGAAGCCCTTGTGATTTTTCATCAGACGGACCCGGTACTGGCCTTCGCGGTTCTGGACGATGTCCTCGTATCGTCCCACCCAGGCGACCCAGTCTCCCTTGGTCTTGCTCTCCAGAGTCGTGTCACGGAAGGAGATGAACAGCCGGCCGTCGGCCGTGTACTTGGCGACGTGTCGGTCGCCGGTCAATGAGCCGGGGAGTTCACGTGGCTCGGTCCAAGTCTGCCCCTCGTCGCGCGAGAAGATCACGTGAGAGTTCTTCCGGCGTGAGTTCTCGCGCAGCAGTACTGCCAGCTCTTTTCCATCGGGTGATCGAATCACACCGGGCTCGCAAAGGTGGATGTCTTGCCGCGAGAGTAA
>CBIHQO010000305.1:0-7539 GCA_966211735.1 uncultured Schlesneria sp. | reverse complement strand
ACTCTCGACTTCCGGCCGACAAAACTTCGGCAGCCAATCGAAATGCACCCATTGGAAATCCGTTCTACGAAGGAATTGCAGCGAGCATTCAGGATCTACGGCAATACCTGCGAAACGGCGAGTTGCCCGACTGTCACGTCGGCGACTTTGACCGAAATAGTTTGACCGAACCTAAAGGCGTCCTGTTGGCGATAATCCGGCTGTTCGCTGGGGCCGCTGGGGTCCGAGTAAACCTCGATCTGTCGCTCCACAAGATTCACGATCCAGTATTCGATAATCGCCGCTCGAGCATAGATTCGTTTTTTCAGGGTCTGATCACTGGCCAGTGTGCTGTCGGAGACTTCAGCAACAAACGCCAGATCGCCAGGACCTGGATGGCGGTCGGGATAGTCATCGACTTGGCCGCGAACAACGGCAAGGTCAGGTTCGGGTTCGCTGGCATCCAGCGTAATCGCTTCTTGCGACTCCAGATGCCAACCCGCCCCAACCAATCGTTGCAGAGCGTCACGGAGGTGCGCGAGGGCAATTCGATGCGGAGGATTCCGAGTCATCTTCGGGACTAGAACTCCTTCTAAGAATTCGACGGGATCATCACTCTGCAGGATGCCTCGATCGATCATGGCGTGATATTGATCAAGACTAAATCGCCAAACCGCAGTCGTGGGGATAGCGCCACCTGAATCGACAATTGACGGAATGAGAGTAGCCGACATCGCAAAACCTCCGGTCATTCAACAGATTCTACGCGCAGTTGGCTGCATCAGCGAGTTAAACTTCACAAGAATTCGGCGTTTGTCGATCGTGAGGACCAGTTTGCCATGACCAGATCGCTGCCTCAATACTTGATCGCGTTTGCCATCCTGCCATCCATTGCACTTGGCCAAGTTTCGAGTGACGATTCGCCCTCCTTGGCTGGGCTGGAGCGAAAGCTCTCGATGATTGGCCGTGGATCAATCGAGACCGGATCAACCACGCCAACCGTTTCAGATGAGTTGCTGCTGACCGAGAATCAGTACCGGCAGATCGCAACGCTGCGGGGATATCTGGTCATACACCAGCCAGGGCTCACCTCCAGAAATAGGCAGGAGTATGATCCTCCCCAGGTCGCCCTCGACAAGCTGAAATCGATTCTCAACGAGGACCAGAGACGCCGTCTAGATCAGCTTGATTTGCAACGAGAAGGGGCTCTCGCACTGCTCGAGCCGAACATGGCCGAAAAGCTCGGACTGTCGACAGCGCAGCGGCTCAGAATACGTGACGCTCAACGCGACTACCTCATTGGCACGCCAGCTCCTCTCATCGAAACACACAAGAACTTCGGTCATGCCTGCTATGCAATTCTCACCGAGCCACAACGACTTGCTTGGAACGAGATGATGGGTGAGCCTTCTGAAGCGATCAGGAATCTCGCCCCCGTCAGTGCAGGGCCGATCCCCAAAGTGATCGCTGCGTTACCGCGTTCCAGAGAGGCTCTCTACCTCAGCTTGACACAGCCGATCATCCACGTGGAGCTACAACTCACAGATGACCAATCGGCGAAGTTAGCTGCCAGTCTCCAGCAACTGACTGAGTGCCTTGCTGGAACGCAATCGGGAAGCCGCCAACAAAGGAAGAGTATCAGGAGCGTGCTCGGGGATTATCGGGATCTGTGCGAAGAACTCCTGTCTGATCTTCAGAAGAATCGACTGGACGAACTCGTATTTCAGTCGAAGGGAGAGCATTCATTGCTGGAGCGAGATTTTCGAGTTGTGGCCGGATTGACGGACGATCAGATCAATTGGCTCGGGAACTTCTTGGAATCACGAACGAAAGAGTTGATCGCGGCCCGCCAGAATTCGGTTCGTTCTCGAGAAGAGACTTTACGTCGCGGACTTCAGCGCCTGTCTGATGAGCAGCGAGTCGTCTGGCACAAGATGGCAGGGAAGGTGCTGCCGCTGGAAGAGCTCTTGGTGCAAGCCCCTTCCTGTTCGATTTTCGCTGATCTCAAATAGCAATCGATCTCAATCGGTTGCCATCCGAAATGCGATCCCTTTAGCATGTCGTTTTGCTTTTTTGTGTCGCCACCACTCCTGCTTCAAACAACACAACTCGTCTGTTTCACGGCGTACACGCACTGGTCGGGCGGTCATTGCGAGTCGACTCACGCTCGCTGCAATCGCACTTGGCTCGGTTCGGACTGATGGCTGCGATCTACGTGGCACTTTGCGTGGCCCAGTGGAATTCCACTTCGTTTGGTGCTCCCGGCCTGCGGTTCTTCTATGGCATCGGCTATCTGAACCTGACGTTTATGACGTTACTTGGGCTCAGCTTCTTTTCCACATCGATCAGCGAGGAAAAGGAAGAAGACACACTGGGCCTGATGCTGATGGCCGGGATCAGTCCGTTGGGGATCCTGATCGGCAAGTCCGGCGGGAGACTGGCACAGGCGTTGCTGCTGATCGCCGTCCAATATCCCTTCACATTGCTGGCCGTCACGATGGGCGGAGTGACTCAAGCCCAAGTCAGCGCAGTTTATCTTGGATTGGCGGCTTACCTGGTGCTGCTGGCGGGGTTTGGCCTGTTGTGCTCGACGATCGGGTCCAACAATCGATCCGCGGCCACCTACATGACGATCGGTTTGGTGGCTTACGTTTTGATTCCGCGACTCGCCGCCGCCCTCTTCGCGTTTCTCACGCGCAATGGTGCGGTTGGCGTGATTCAAGCTAGTGCAATCCTGGAACCCATCATACGGTTCTCGGTGTTTGAGCAAATGGGCTGGATTCTGACAACGGGCTTCGGTGATCCTAAATTCAGTTGGCAGGTGACCAGCAATCTGTCGGCAGGTTTGTTCTGCTTTGGGTTGGCCTGGGCACTGTTCGGGCTCTTCTCGCGACAACCTGGAACCGATCCAACGACGCGGGGGTTGATCGCGCGCAGCCATCGGCGATTCCGTTGGTTTTCACCAGGACGTCCCTGGTTCAATCCATTTGTATGGAAAGACTATTATTTTGTATCCGGCGGATTGGGCATGATCCCAGCGCGCTTGGCGTTCTGCCTTGCCCTCTATGGCGTTGCTCTGATGCAGAACGAAATGAGTGGCAGTCCTGGCAATCTCTACATGGATGTTGACTTTTACCAGGTATTCCTCTCACTGGCAGTCTCAATTGATGCCGCCCGCTTGCTCGCTCGTTCGATCAACGATGAGATCCGAGGTCAAACCTTGTCTTCGCTGATCATGCTGCCCGAATCGCCCGCGTCCCTCTTCTATTCCAAGTTTGCTGGCGCGTTGATCGGTTGGCTGCCAGGCATCATGGTGGAGATTATGGTCAGCGCCTTCACGGACCAGGGGAGAAGAAATCTGGTCGAAATGCTGCAAATGCCGTTCGGATTCTATATCACGACGCACTATATTCTCATTCCACATCTGGCGGCCGTGCTGTCGGCCTATTTGCGATGGGGTGCCGTCCCACTCAGCGTTGTCATTTCCACTGGTTCCTACATCGGATGGTTGATGTTCCTGCACGCGGTATCTGGCGGAGCTGGAGTAGACCCGGAGGCACTCATCCTGATTCCTATGGGGATGTTTGTTTTGGCGGTCTGTGCCATGTGCCACGTTTTGCTCCTGCTAAGACTCAAACACCTGGCGGCAACGACCTGAAAGCCTTCAAGGCATCACAGGAAATCAAAGACCGACAACGAGTCTTCCGGTTCCTCGTCGCCGCCTCCATAGCCCCCAGCGGATTGTCGGCCGGCCGACGCACAGCCCACGAGCAGGCACAGGATGAGAGCGACAGCGAGAATTCGATAGTTCAGGCGATTCATGTCAGCAGACCCTAGCGATGGCTGTTGAAGTCGAAATCAACTCCGATGCGTTCAAAATGAGGTTGTTGGTGGAAGGATTCCCACTCCGACTCCGGGATTGGATAGGCACCCACCACCGAGGCCTTCGCCAGTCGTACTTCTCCCGAAACTGGTGTTGGAGTCACCCCAATGCCCGTCACCTTGAATAGTCGACCGAAATAGGGAACCTTTTGAAGCAGTGGTTCGCGACGCTTGGCAATCGGTCCTTCGAAACCAATACATTCACTGAGGACCACCTCGTCAGCATTCATCGCCAACACACGCCCGGCGACGATCCGCGGTTCCATCCCCGGCCCCGTCGACTCGATCGGAGCCGAAGTCCAAATCTTGGCATACTGCCCGACCTCGACCTGACCGATGTCACCAGGCACCATCGCCATCACTGGCGATACGGCTTGCGAGGTGGTCAGCTCCTGAGACTCGTTCTCGTAGACCCGGACTTCTCCGGCTGGCAGCGCCCACATGGCACACCCCGATTGCCCGAAGACCGCGAAAACGGCCAGCGCACGTAGTGAAGGGTGCCGAAGCATGTTCGTTCCCGTGCCGGATTGATGAGACTGGTGAATCGGCAGAGGTCTATCAGAGAGCCCTCGCTCCAGCCTAGCTCAGACAGCAGGGCGGCTGACATGGGAGTCGAGCACATCGGTAAGAAGTCCTCGCAACCAGCAGATTCTGCCGTGAATGTGCTGGGTTCAGCCTGGTCGGATCAGTGATGAAGGCGAGCAAGATCCTTGAGCGGCGCACTAGGACAGGCACCGGAAACATGACCTGAATCAAAAAGAAACGGCCCGACTGAAGATCAGCCGGACCGCTCGTTTCAAACATCATCAATCAACAACTACTTGCCGGCCAACGCCTGCTGAGCCGCCGCCAGTCGTGCGACTGGGATTCGGCGTGGTGAACAGCTGACGTAGTTCAGGCCGATGTCGTGGCAGAACATGACCGAGGCGGGATCGCCCCCGTGTTCGCCGCAGATGCCGATCTTGAGGTCAGGTCGTGAAGACCGCCCGCGTTCGACACCGATTCGCATCACATCGCCAACACCTTCCTGGTCGATCGTCTGGAACGGATCGTTCCCGATGATGTCGTTTTCACGATAGAAACCGATGAACGGACCGTAATCGTCGCGGCTGATGGCCAGCGTCGTCTGGGTCAGGTCATTGGTTCCGAAGCTGAAGAACTCAGCTTCCTTAGCGATCTGATCCGCACGAATCGCAGCTCGCGGGACTTCGATCATCGTGCCAACCAGGTATTCCAAGGTGACACCGGATTCGGCGAAGACCGATTCTGCGGCAGCGCGAATGATCTTTTCCTGATGCTTGAATTCCGTCACGAATCCGGCGAGCGGAACCATGACTTCCGGAACCACGTTGATTCCTTCCTTCTTCACCAGAACAGCCGCTTCGAAGATCGCCCGTGCCTGCATAGCAGTGATTTCGGGATAGACGATCCCCAATCGACAGCCACGATGACCAAGCATTGGGTTCGCTTCGTGCAGTTCGCCCACACGACGCTTCACCGCTTCGATGTTGGAACCAGTCCACTTAGCAAGCTTCTCACCAAGGTCGGGCTGTTCCTCCAGGTGACGATCGGAGAGGAACTCGTGCAGCGGGGGATCGAGCAGTCGGATGGTGACGGGTCGACCGTTCATGCTGCGGAACAGACCGGCAAAGTCGGCTCGCTGGAACGGCAGCAGCTTGGCCAGTGCCTCTTCGCGAGTTTCCTTGGTTTCGGCCACGATCATATGACGGATTTCGTCAAGGTGATCGAAGAACATGTGCTCAGTTCGGCACAGGCCGATCCCTTCGGCACCGAAAGCGATTGCTTCGTCGGCCTGGCTCGGAGTATCCGAGTTCGTGCGGACTCGCAGCTTGCGGTACTTATCGACCCAGCCCATGAGTTGAGCGTAGCGACGATAGGTTTCCGATTCTTCTGGCTTCAGCGTCTTCTGGACAAGGACCTGAATGACTTCGCTGTCCTTCGTCTGGACCTTGCCTTCGAAGACTTCGCCGGTGAAACCGTCCATGCTGATGAAGTCACCCGCCTTCAAGGTCTTGTTGCCAACCTTCACGGTACAGGCGGTGTAATCGACTTCCAACGCCGAGCAACCGACGATACAGGCCTTACCCATCTGTCGGCTGACGAGAGCCGCGTGTGAGCTGGCACCGCCAGTTGCCGTCAGAATGCCCTTGGCAGCCTTCATCCCGCGAAGGTCTTCTGGGCTGGTTTCTTTACGAACCAGAACGATGTCGATGTTCGGGTTCTTTTCGTGGAACTTTTCGGCTTCGTCGGCGAACAGGCAGATCACGCCCGAAGCAGCACCGGGACCAGCGTTGATTCCCTTGGCCAGGAATCGCCCTTCCTTGGTGGCAGCATTCTTCGCGGCTGGGTCGAAGATCGGCTGCAGCAGTTGCGACAGGTCGTCAGCGGGAATACGTCGCTTCTGCAACGCTTCCTGCTCGGTGATCAAACCTTCGTTGACGAGGTCAACAGCGATACGCACAGCGGCAAAGCCGGTTCGCTTGGCGTTACGGGTCTGCAGCATGTAGACCTTGTTACGCTGAATCGTGAACTCGATGTCCTGCACTTCTTTGTAGTGCTTTTCGAGCTTCTTACCGATTTCGTTCAACTGCGCGTACGAAACGGGCATGTCCTGCGACAACGTTTCTTCGATACGCTTTGGAGTACGGATACCGGCAACGACGTCTTCGCCCTGAGCGTTGATCAGATAGTCACCGCAGAAGCCGGGCGTGCCAAGTGCGCAGTCGCGGGTCAGGCCGACGCCCGTCGCACAGTCATCACCCAAGTTACCGAAGACCATGGCCTGAACGTTGGCGGCGGTACCCCATTCGTGAGGAATGCCGTAGGTTCGGCGATAGACCATCGCGCGATCGTTCATCCAGCTACCGAACACGGCACCAATCGCTCCCCAGACCTGCTCCATTGGATCGGTTGGAAAGTCCTTGCCGGCGCGAGACTTGATCAGCTGCTTGAACTCGGCAACGAGTTCTTTCAGCGCCTTCACGGACAGAGCCGAATCTTCGGTGACCCCTTCGTGTTCGCGCTTGTGTTCCAATGCGACTTCGAATGGGTCGCCTTCCGTCTTGTCTTTTGGCTTCAGTTCGAGCACGACGTCGCCGTACATCTGAACGAATCGGCGGTAGCTGTCCCAGGCCGAGCGTTCATTGCCGGTCTGCTTGGCCAGGGCCACAACCGTGTTGTCATTCAGACCGATGTTCAGGACCGTGTCCATCATCCCGGGCATCGATTCGCGAGCACCGGAACGGCATGAGAAGAGCAGGGGATTGGTGGTTGATCCGAATTCGGCTCCCATCACCTTTTCGACGCGCTTCAGCGCATCCACAACTTGCTGCTTCAGTTCGGGAGGGAAAGTGCGGTTGTTGGCGTAATAATAGGTGCAGACTTCGGTGGTCAGGGTAAAACCGGCTGGAACGGGCAACCCAATTCGCACCATTTCGGCCAGATTGGCGCCCTTGCCCCCGAGCAGGGTCTTCATGGTGGCATCACCGTCGGCCACACCATCGCCGAAGTAATAGACGTATTGAGTCATGCGCAGTCCTTCCAAACCCGGTCGTCTTAACAACCGCAAATTAAGGGATCGGCCGGGTTTATGTCATTTCCGGCCAGAAAGCGGTCCTCGGGGCGAACAATCAGCGCCCGAGATAAACCACTCGTTGA
>CBIHQO010000304.1:0-7556 GCA_966211735.1 uncultured Schlesneria sp. | reverse complement strand
TGCCCCCCGCGGCAGTCGCGTATCCACCGCAATCGTCCTCGTCGAACCCACAGTCGGCGGCCTACAACTTAACCCCGATTCCCGGGGCCACGTCTCGACAACTGGCTGCTCCGGGAAACTTCGGTGCGGGCATGAAAATGACTCCTCGTATCGGCGCCTATGGGATCGGTGGCAAACGACCCGACCCTCGAGCAGCGGCTGATACATCAAAACGAGTCACTCCGGTGACGCACACGGCACCCGTCGCCAGCCCCAAGGCGACGAGTCCCGTGAGACCGGCCGGGCACTTTGACGACATTTCCGAGTCCGCGTTTCCTCCTTCGGTTCCGCCTCCAGAAGGGTCGATTCCCGCACCGCTGTTTAGTCGACAGCCGACGCCACTTTATCCGCCTGGGGCATCGTACCCCACGGATCGCACGCGACCGCCGACGATCATGGGCAGTCACCTGGGACTTCTGCCGGGTGAAACCGCCACCGAACGATCACTTCGTTTGATGTCGGCCGTGGGTGAGTTGGAACGCCAGGTCGACGGCATGGGCCAACGCAACGCCGAGCTCAATCAACTGGTCAAGCAGCGCGATGATCAACTGCTGCTGGCAATTCGCGAGATCAAGTCGACGCGCAAAGAAGTGCAGTCAGCCAGGGACGAACTCGAAAGCTTGCGACAGCAGGTGAAGGCGCTGCAGGAAAAAGTGCACGGGGCGGATCGAGACAACGCGGCCCTGATCCAGACGATGGCTCCGCTGCTTCAGAAGCTGCTGGAGTCTGACAACAACAATTCCTCATCAAATTCTCCTGACGAATAGTGACTGCCATGCCGCGGCGATTTTACGTTCTGGGAATGTGGCTGAGCCTGCACATGGGGTGCGCGCATCATGCCCAGGTCCAGACCGCGGCAACCCCTTGTCCACCCCCGGCCCCGTTTCAACAATTCGTCGCCCCCAACTTTGACTGGTCCACTGTCAAACGCGTCGTGTTGATGCCCATGGCGAACCAGACGGCGTTTGCGCATGCCTCAGTTGAAATCCAGGCGAACCTGGCGGCCGAGTTACAGCGCGCGGGCCGCTTCGATGTCGTGGTGGCGACGACCGAAGATCAGGGCGGGCGAGCTCGCGACATCTTCTTACGCGGGGCCTTCGACGAAATCGAATTGCTGCGGATCGCCCGCGAGTACGATGCCCAGGCCGTGCTGTACGGCAATGTGACGCAGTACCATCCGTACGCGCCGCCTCGAGTCGGCTTGTCATTGGTCATGATCAGTCCGGGAGAAGGAGTGGCGATTGCCTCGGCCGACGGATTATGGGATGCACGGGAGCTATCAACTTCAAAGCAGGCTCAATCGTATCTGCAGCAAAAGCTGAGTTGGCGACAAGGGTTACTGGGCTTGGATCGCCCGTTGGAATCGCCCGATGTTTATCAGCGATTTGTCTGCGAACAGATTGCCAGTTCGCTGATGCCGCCGGATGCCGGAATGCCAATGCCGGGCCAGGGGATGCCGCCCCAACTGCAGCCACCGACGGCACCACCTCAACTGCAGGCGATTCCCAATCAAATCATGCCGGCGGGCTATGAAGCTCCTCCCGCCACCCCCCCGAAGCAAACCCCACTTTGGAAGAAAATTCGTTACATGCGGTGAAGTCCGAATGCGCGACAGTCTTTACGCCAACTCCCACGTTTGGCAGCCACGGAACATGGCAAGGTTTGGCCAAAACGTTCGATGAGAGAGACGACGGAGTGATGCGCCGATCTGACTGTGGAAACGTGTGACATGGACTTTGCAACGATCATCGGATTTGTAGCGGCAGTGGCGATTATCGTCGGTGCCATGTACCACCAGACGCACGGTCATCTGATGGGCTTTTATAGCACGGAAGGTGTGTTGCTGGTGATCGTCGGTTCGGCCTGCGCGACGATGATGAGTATGCCGATGAAGAACTTCCTGGCGACGTTTCGCGTCCTGGGAAAGTGCATTTTCTATCGCGAGACTTCGCTGACGGCAGCCTTGTTGCAAATGGTCGACTTCGCCGCGGTCGCTCGTAAAGACGGCGTGCTGGCTTTGGAAGGTCGCCTGGATGAGGTCTCGGAACCGTTCCTGGCCAAAGGCTTGAGGATGGTGATCGACGGCCAGGACCATGAAGCGGTGGAGAGTAGCCTGCGTATCGAATTGTTCTCTCAAAGCGAGCGCCATGCGTTGGGTAAAAAGGTATTCGCAGTTATGGGGAACTATGCCCCGGCCTTCGGTCTGACCGCGACGATCATTGGTCAGGTGGTGATGTTCCAGAACATGGGTAGCGACATCGCGGCGATCGGTGGTGGTCTGTCGGTGGCATTGCTGGGAACGCTGTACGGATCGCTGTTCGCCAACATGCTGTGTCTGCCTCTGGCGGATAAGCTGGGGATTCGCGCCAACCAGGAAGCGATGCTGAAAGAGCTGTACTTGCAGGGGATCATGGGGATTGCTGCCGGGCATTCTCCAACCGAATTGAAACAGACGCTGCTCAGCTTCCTGGACGGACGAACAGCAACCAGGGTCGAGCAAGCCGCCTAGCGTATTGTGACAGAAAGAGATTCGAGTGCCACTGCTTGGCCGTCTTCGGACAAGCAGTGCCCTTTTAATGTAGTTGTCAAGCTGATGAGCACTGCTTCCGAAGACGGAAGCGGTGGTACAAAACGCTCAGATCAAGGGCAGGACGATGTCGGGCCATGGACCAGGAAAGAAGGGAGGCCACGAAGAAGGGGGCGGTCACGCACCTATGTGGATCGTCAGCTTCGCCGACATGGTGATCCTGCTGATGAGCTTCTTCGTGCTTCTGTTGTGCCAGGGCTCGCAGAAGACCGCGTCCGATGAAGACCTGCTGAAAATCCTCGCTTCGGTCAAACTCGGCTTCGGCTACACACCGCGACCCGATTCCAAAGATCCGCTCGATATCGCCGTGTTGCAGGTGTTGACGCAAAAAGGGGCGAGTGGCCATTCGTTCAGCGGCCAGCGCTGGATGTCGGCCGCGATCAAAGGGGCTCCCAACAAGGAACGCGATACGTGGGTGAAGGCGCAGTCGAATGTGGGCAAGCCTGTTCGATTTGGACGTAACTCGGACGTGATCCCCAAGTCGGCCAATGCAGATCTCGATGAAATCGCCGAGATCGTGCGGCATCATTATCGCATGGTGGTGATTCAAGGGCATTGCTCGCAGGAGGAAGCTCATCGCGATGCGGCAGGCGGACACGACCTGGCGTTTCGTCGAGCTCTGGCGGTCAAGATCGCCCTCGAATCACGCGGTATCGCCGGTGCGCGATTGCGGCTGGTCTCCTGTTCCTCGCATGAATCGATGACGGCCTTGAAATCACCCGATCGACAACTTGTCGTCGTGACGCTGGGGACCTATTTCCTGCCCACGGATAATGATGTGCTGCAGGAAGAATCGATCGGTCAGCAAGCGGAACCAAAGAAAGCAGACTCTAGTCACGGACATTGAACTATGAGATTCCACGGATTGGTCACTCTGGCTTCGTTCGCGGTCGTCCCGGCGTTGTTTGCGCAGGACTATATCCCTTCGCAATCATTCATCCCGTCATCGCCAATGCAGGGCGTTCCCGAATTAAACGCGGTTCCTTTGCCGGCGGCACCGCTCGCTTCGCCCCCGGCCACCGACATTCCCAGTCGTTCCAGCAGTTTCAACAACGCGGGCGAGACGCTGGAAGGGGAACTGGACGCGCTTCGATCCGATCTGAGGTCGTTTCATTCGCTCAGTGAAGAGGTCGCTCGTAATGCTCGCGCTGCCGAAGCCGACGCCGATCGAACGATGATCCGCCAGCGACAGGAGATGCTCGACATCCTGACGAAGCTGGCAACGCAAGGCCTGACGAAAAAGGCTGAGCCGCCCGCACGTCCCAAGCTGGTGCTCGCGACGAAACCCGAGGCGATTGCCGTTCCCACGGTCACCGATTCCGCCGTCGACCAATTTGCCCTCGGCAAGTCCCTGTTTCGGGCCGGTGAATACGTGAAGGCCGAGCAGGCGTTTCGCAAGGTCGTCGTCAATGACGACAATCACCTGATGGTCAAGTACCTGATCGCCACCTGCCTGCGCAAGCGGTCTCAATGGAAGGGTGCCGTCGAAGTGTATCGAGAAGTCGCCGCCTCGGATAAAGACCCGGTTCTACGAGACCTGGCCAACTTCCAACTGGACGGCATCCGCTGGAACCAGGAAACGGAACTGCAGATCGAGCAGCTTCGCAAACAACGCGAACGCCAGTTGATCCCGTCGAAGAATCAGCCGTAGGCCGGGCGGAGGAGCGAGTTGAATCCATCGCAACCTTGTGTGAGAGAGTCGTTGTGCTTTGCATGACACAACCCCCCGGCTGCTTCTGTAGTAGGTTGGATTTGCAAAACGTCTCGTCAAGAAGCCAATTCGGACGGATTGGAAATCCGTCCTACCAATGACCGTGACACAGCTCCTCGGCCGCGACTGCGTGGCAGGGTTTTCAACGCCAAGTCGCAAAGGCGCGGAGACGCAAAAAAGAGGGCGTCTGCTGCATGACACAACCCTAGCGCCGTGTGGCACGTCCCTGAGTCTTCGAAGGGCGTGGTGAGGAAAGCCAAACTAGGCCGTTCCTAAAGCATCGTCAAAGCTCCGAGATTGTGGCACCTCTGGTCGTGTAACCATCGTAAATTGAGTCATAAGTCGCCGCGCGCCTGTCCGGTCGCATGACACAACCTCCGGCCGGCTTTGCCTAACAAGTGCCGTTTGCCCAACAAGTCCTAGTCCTGCCCAATAAATCAAATCGGCGGGAATGATCCGAGCTGAGAGCATGCGTAATCCGTAGTGACCTTGGCCGTCGCCATCATTCGTCTTTTTCAACCACGGGTGTTTGTTGCTCAGGTAGCTTTAACTTTTTCGGCAGATTGGGCATTAATTTCTTAATCAGCTTAGGGTCGCCTTTGCCATCCAGATACTTCCACGATTTCCCTTGGTCGCTCGATATGCCAATCAAGTAGCTCTTCACGAGAATCCTGCCTTCGGGCGACTTGATCTTAAATTCGAACGGAACGACAGTAAACAGTTCTGAACCACTCGCGACCGTGTCTGATGGTTCACCGATCGTGGACGAGGTTAACGAAACGCCATTAGCCTTCACACCGTCCATAGCCGCTTTCATGGCGGTGATCGATTTCTCTCGCCCACCGAAGTGTTTGACCAATTCCGGATGCATGTAATTCACATATGTCTCGTAGTCTCCCTTGAACAGTGCGTCATTGGCCTCTTCGACCCCTTCCTTCGCTGCCTTCTTAAGCGACGCCTCATCGGCCGGATGCGCCGTGTAGCAACCACAACTTACCACACAAATCAAAGCGAAACTGCAATGCATGGCCATCGAATACATCGAATACTCCGCAACGCCGAACCATGAAGGAACGGCTAATACTGTGATAGGTCGGCGATAGTAGGTCAAGTTGGCCGATTGCTTGGTAAGTGGGTCAGTCTAATCATACCCGCTTCCGTGGCTTCCAGAGAATCAGGTAGGCGGAGAGTAACGCGAGGCCAATTGCAAACGGCGGGTAGGGAATGATCCATTCAACGTACTGCATAACAGGTTTCCGTTGCATGTCGGCACGTTGAAGTACAAGACCATCGAGCATTTTCTCAATTGGGCTGATGTTCATTGTGGCGAACCACGCAGCGGCGGGGTGGCACTGTCGAAGTAGACGATCTGCAGACAGGTCTCCACGTCAAGAGGCCGGTTTTCGGGTGCCACTGGCGATGGCTTTGGATCGCCAGTGCCGGTGTGGTCTCCATGAATCATGGACTTCTGTGGTAGTGTCTTTGTCTTCAAATGATTGTGTGTTTGAGTCTTGTCGATAAGAATCTATGTGACACGAAACTGCGGCAGGGGTGATGTGATTCAGTAGGGGGGGACGGTTGTGTGTCCGGGCACCGAAAACTCGTTCGACATTACCATGAAGCAGGCGAACTACATGAATTGACGTTTTCGTGCTATCGACGAATGCCCCTCCTGACCAATGATGCCTGGCGAAAGTTACTCTGCCAGTCGATCGACCGAGCGGTCGAAAGGTGGGCCTACCGGTTGATTGCGTTCGTGCTGATGCCGGAGCATTTGCATCTCCTGGTCCTTCCGACGACGAAAGTGGTCAAGGTCGACAGATTTCTATCCGGCCTGAAACGTCCCCATTCTGTGAGAATCAAACGACTTCTCGAGCAGAATCACAGTCCGTTGCGGGAACGTCTGCCGGTTCAGGAGCGTCCAGGAAAGACATCATTCCGCTATTGGCAGGAGGGGCCTGGCTATGATCGAAACCTATTCACCGAAAAAGTCGTCATGGCTGCCATCGATGATATTCACGAGAATCCCGTCCGACGCGGCTTGAGCAAGCAGGCTACCGATTGGAAATGGTCGAGTGCCCGCTGGTACGTGTCGGACGCAAAACTCGTGGACCCCGACCTGCCCATAATCCACGGTCTCCCCTGGGACTTTTTCCAATGCCAATAAACACGCAGCCAGCAAAATGTCTCCTCTCACAATGTGCAGTGGATGCCAAGCCGTTGTTGGACCGTCCTTGTTAGGCATCAACCAGTCAGTCAACTTGACCCGCAGTTGCTAATGGCTCAAAGTGTTGGCGTGTTGATCGGAAGCCTGACGTCAATCGCGGGCAAGTTACTTTGGTCGTTCGGCGGAAGTATGGCGTACGGCGGACATCTACTTTGTGGAAAGTGCCGCAAGGTCTTGTACCTCGGCAAACACAAGGATGGCCGTTTTTGGTTGAACAACGTTAGCGAAAGCCAATTTGCTGGCGGTGTGCTGTTGTTTCTACAGGAGCATTTCGGACATCGCGATGTTTTGCTGATAGGTGATACCCCATACGAGCGATACTTGGAGCAATGTGCTGAGCACGACTGGCCAATCACAGTGTTTTTGGAGGAGAACGAACGCGGGGATGTTTGTCTAGTTGACCAGATTCGCCGAACGCGACGGTCAACTTGATCCGCAGTCGCTGGCAGTTCAGGGTATTGGGGTGTTTATTGGAAGCCCGTTGTCCATCGCAGGCAAGTGACCTTTTTCGTTCGGCGGCAAAAGCTCTTTCCCTCATTGACTGGAGCAACTCATGGGTCGATACATCGATGGCTTCGTGATCCCGGTGTCGAAGGATCGCCTCGATGACTATCGGCGTGTTGCCGAGAAGGCTGCGCTGGTTTGGAAAGAGCATGGTGCCCTCGAGTACTGGGAATGCGTCGGCGACGACCTGGATGTGCAAGACATGGTTTCGTTTCGACACCTCGCCCAGGCGGGCCCCGATGAAACCGTGGTCTTCGCCTGGGTGGTGTTTGAGTCTCGTGAACATCGAGATCGGGCCAACGAGAAGATCATGTCCGATCCCCGAATCGCGGAGATGATAGACCCCGCCAAGCCGATCTTCGACTACAAGCGAATGGCCTACGGTGGCTTCAAGCAATTGGTGCATGCGTAAAGGAGACGGCAGGGTGGCACTCAACGCGGGTAACGATCCTGAGTTCTCGTTCTGAAATGGCCTGAAAGGCCACCAC
>CBIHQO010000303.1:0-7556 GCA_966211735.1 uncultured Schlesneria sp. | reverse complement strand
GACATCCTGGTCAGTGGCCCCCAAGGCATTCACGATCTTCAAGCGACTGGTCATTTCGCTGATGACATCGTCGATCTTCCTCTCGCTCCGCTGTTTGTAGAACTGAAGCATTGCTTTGTTCTGTGTTTCCTGATTCTTGATCGCCAATTCCAGAGTCCGAATTTTTCGCTTGGCGGCAGCCGTTTGTTCAGCTTCCGGTTTGGCTTCCAGCGCGGCTTTCATTTCGTCCAGCATTTTTTGCTGGGGATCAACCTGCTCTTTCAATCCCTTTACTTGTTCCTGGTATTGCTCTTTTTCCTCTTCCAGTGCCGCTTCTGCTTCTTCCTTAAGCTTGGCGGAGTTCTTTAGAAGGGAAGCAATATGCGGAGCGTCAGTTGTTTTCAGCAGCTTGCCTTCGGAATCAAATTTTGCGATCTGGCCGTTCCCAGCCACAAAGACTTTCCCGCTTGGCGAAATCGCAATGGACTGCACGGCAAATTCAACTATCCACTGACGAAGCTCTTCGCCACTCGCAGAGAAAATGCGAATCTCTGAAGTATTATTCTTCCCTTCCAGCTTCGCGCCGTACGAACGTGGAGCACCCACGACCGCGAAAATCAGGCCCTCTTTATTCAAGCAGAACGTTTGTAATTGATGGCCGGTGCGAGCCCCCCGAATTTTAATTTCACCGGATTGCACATGGGACGACCCCGGCAGTGGAGTGGCCGGGGCCTCGACCACTGCCTTCTCAGCAGCGCCTGAAAACAACGATCCGACTACCCTCGTGAAAGTGACGCCGGATTTTGCTTCGGCCGCATCCTCGTCGGCCAGGATTGGCGACGTGAGCGCCAGCGTACCGGCGAGGGTTGCGGTCAATATCCAGCGGAAACGTCGATTCTGGACAACCCCAAAATGCATCGCCATCACGCCACCTCCTGAAAATGCCTCGATCTCAATATTCAAACAGACGAGAGGCCAATCGGACATTGCTGGCAAAACAATACTGAGGCCAGAGACATTTTGTCAAAGATTTTATATCAGCGATTTTGTTGCGTATTCGGTGATCTTTATGTGAGTGGTTCCAGCTTGCCGTCACGCAGTTCGCAGTGCTTTGGAAAACGACTGGCGAGTTCCGCGCTGTGAGTCACACAAACGAGCAGCGTGTTGAACTCGCGATTCAATTCCAACAGCAACGTGCCAACGCTTTCGGCGGTCGCTCGATCCAGGTTTCCCGTAGGTTCATCTGCCAAGAGTAGGATTGGCTGGTTGATCAAGGCTCGACAAACGGCGACTCGTTGCCGTTCTCCCCCAGAGAGTTGTGCTGGCCGGTGATTGATACGGCCTGCCAAGCCGACTCGTTCGAGTAACCTCCTCGCACGCGATTCGGTCTCGGGCGTGGCCCCTTCGACCGGCAACGTCGGAATCAACACATTTTCCAGGACCGTACACTGAGGCAGCAGGTGATGATCCTGAAAAATGAACCCGATCTGCCGATTTCGGAATTCCGCTTGCTCGGCCGAAGTCAGCGTAAATGGATTGCGTCCGTCGAGCGTAATGCTGCCGGAAGTCGGAGTATCAAGTGCACCGATCACGTACAGGAAGGTGCTTTTCCCGCTGCCAGAGGGTCCCGTAATGGCAATGGCTTCGCCGCGTTCCATTGTCAGGTTAAGATCGCGCAGGATCGAAAGAGGACCTTCGGCGGTCGTGTATTCCTTGTGAAGTTGTCGAACCTCTAACGTCGCTGGCATCACGGACTCCGGGTTTCCGATCACAGTTCAGAACGGTATCGCTATCGGTCCATTGCCGATCTGGGCAGAATAAGCGAAGCACTCTATTCGTCCACCTCATGATAAGGGCACCTGTCATGGTTCACAATTTGGCCGACCTGCTGATTTCTCGACGCGATGCTCTTCGATTCGGCGCTGCCACTGCCGCCTCTGCTCTGATTGGCGGTGGCCAAATGCAGGCCGCGACCCCGCCACAACGGAATGGCAAATCGCATATGAAGCTGAGTCTCGCAGCGTACTCGTTCAATCGAGTCCTCCCCAAGAACTGGACGCCCGAACAATTGAGTGACGCCAGGTTCTCATTGGAAAAGTTCATCGACTTCTGTGCCGAACAAGATCTGGACGGGTGCGAACTGACGGCTTACTACTTTCCGAAGGAGATCACCAACGACTATTTGATGAGTCTGAAGGAGCGATCCTTTCGTCTGGGGCTCGATATTTCAGGGACAGCGATCGGCAATGACTTCTGTTTGCCCGAAGGTGAAGCCCGCGAACGCAATCTGAAAATGTGCCGCGATTGGATCGACTATTCCGCGGCCCTGGGAGCGCCAGCCATTCGTATTTTCGCTGGTTATGTCCCCAAGGGCGAAACGGAGGAAGTCGCGCGCGAACGGTGCATTGCGGGTATCAATCAGTCGTTGGAATATGCCGCGACCAAAGGGGTGAGTCTGGCTCTCGAAAATCACGGTGGCATCACGGCGACGCCGGCACAGATGCTGAAAATCATTGAAGGAGTCAAATCTTCGCCTTGGTTTGGCGTTAATTTTGATGGCGGCAATTTCAGTACGGCCGATCCCTATGCAGACCTGGCGAAGATCGCACCGTTTGCCGTGAATGCTCAAATCAAAGTGGAAATGAGTCCGGGTGGCAAAAAGGAACCCGCTGACCTGGCCCGCGTCGTCAAGATTCTCAAAGAAGCCAACTACCGCGGCTTTCTGGTATTGGAGTATGAAGCGAAAGAAGAACCGCTGGACGCCATTCCACCCTATCTGAAACGGCTTCGAGAACTCATCGCGGGATAACGACGGCTATTTCGATTGCTGAAGGATTCGCCTGGATGGCTCGTCAACCAAGTCCTCAAAATCCCGTGACCATTCGGGACATTCTGGGCACCGCGATGGTGCAGCAGGAGACACTGCTGTACATCGTGGTCAGCAGTCTGGACCTGTTTATGACGTACATCCTGCTCAGTCAGAGCGGCGGTGTCTTCATTGAAGCAAACCCGGTGGCCCGATTCTTTATCGCCGAATGGGGTGCGAAGGGAATGGTCTACTTCAAATTCTCAATGGTGGCCTTCGTCTGCGTACTGGCGCAAATCATAGCGCGATACCGGCCACGGGCTGCGCGCTGGCTGCTACTCGGGGCAACCGCGCTAGTCTCTGTCGTGGTGGTCTATAGTCTTAGATTGCTGCTGCAACATGGGAATGGGGTCGACATCGAACTGTGACCATCCAAGCCCCTGGATTTCTAATAGTTCACTGAATGATTGGCTTCAGGACCATGCAGCGCATCTGTCCCAATTCTTTTTGCAACGCGCGAAACATCGATTCGTCCGTGTAGGTGCCGATGATCGCCCCGCCGGAACCCGCGAACTTGGCTGTCGCCCCCACCTTGCGAGCCCGTTCAATCATTTCGATGTGGCCGGAATGCAATTGGCAGATGGATCGTCGCGTATCAAAATTGGTGTCGATCAGTCGACTCAACTGGGCCACATCGCCCTGGGCAAGTGCGTGTCGCGCGTCTCGCGCCAGATCCGCAAACGTGCGCATCGCCGTCACCACATCGGTATCGCCGCGGTCATAGCGCTGGCGCAAGTTGTTATGGATAACTTCTGTCGGCTCACCCATTTCATCGCAGTACGCCACATAAACGGGAGGCAACAAAGCTGGGTCGAGTCGCTCGTACACCCCACATTCATAGCCATCGCGAGTCGTCATCTTATCCTTTGAGAAGTCCATCGAGACCAGGCCTTCGTAGCACTGGATGACGCGGTCCTGAAGGCCGCCGGTAATTCCCAGTTCACGGGTCTCGACACTCAGGGCCAGCGATGGCTGGACCTCCAGCGGGATCGTCACTTCATAGAATTCCATTAGCGCACGCAACGTCGAAATGATGATCGCGCTGGACCCGGCCAATCCAACATTGCGAGGAATGGTGCTCTGGTAGCGGATCGAGAAATTGCGATCGTGCAACTTCAACTGCTGGGCATCACAGTATTCGACAAACCGCTTGATCGTCGCCTTCACCAGGCGCACGCCGCCGTAGTACCCATGCAACCGCACATCCTGGGCGAGGTCATGCACAGAACGGAAACGGCTTTGGTCCTCCGAACTCCACAGGATTTCAATCTCGTCCCATTCGTACAGGACCACTTCGGCCCAGAGGTTACGGATGATGAACGAGATCGTTCGGCCGTTGTATCCGTCAGACGGGTTGCCAACGAGACCCGCGCGAGCATAGGCCCGGCGTCGTAATAGCTGCATTGCAAGTGCTCCGTCACCAACTCAGAAATATCTGGATTCGTTATAGCAACCCGCGCACGAACTGTTTCAGATCGTCGCCGTAGTCCGGGTCGGCCATCGCAAACTCCACGAAGGCACGGTAATAGCTTTCAAAGTTTCCAATGTCGAACCGGCGTTCTTCGTGAGTCAGCCGGATCCCAACCCCTTTGCCCCCTTCTCGCAAGACGCGACGAATGGCATCTGTGAGTTGAATCTCGCCCCCCTTGCCTGGTTCGGTCTTGGCGAGGGCATCGAAGATTGACGACGAAAAGACATATCGAGCCGCCACGGCCAGGTTACTCGGGGCTTCAGCCACGCTCGGCTTTTCGACAACATCGAGCAACTCGAACACCGCTCCGGCAGGTTGCTTCGGCAACGCCACGCCGTAATGAACAACGTCTTCCTTAGGGACTTCCTCGAAGGCGACCACGACATCGGCCTTCGAGGTTTCGAACTGTTCGACCATCCGTTGTACGACGTTCGACTTGGCATGGACCCCCAGGATCGAATCACCCAGGGCAACCACAAACGACTGGTCACCGATGAAGGGTCTGGCGCACAGGACCGCGTGTCCCAAGCCAAGTTGCCGGCGCTGGCGAGTGTAAAAGTACTCCATCTGCTGACGTTCGAACTGCAATTCCTGCAGTTGCTCTTCACGACCGGTCTCACGCAGGAACGAAATCAATTCGGGATTGATATCAAAATGATTCTCGATCGATGTCTTGCCGGGCCCCGTGATGAACAGCAGGCGATGAATTCCCGACTGGGCCAACTCGTCGACGACATATTGCACGACGGGTCGACGGCCGACAGGCAACATTTCTTTGGGCTGGCTCTTCGTGGCGGGAAGCAGGCGAGTTCCATGGCCTGCCACTGGTACGACAGCAATATCAATCATCTGATCCATTCCCTCGCAGATTTCATCGGAGTGCGTCCTGCCACCCTGTCGGGTTGGTCCGGCCACCGCAGAACATAGCAATTCTGCCGCCTAGACAACAGGTGAAGAACCGCCGCGAAGGGGGGCAAACAGCAACCGGACGGCCGTAGTCGAGAAGGCACTTCACTCCCTCGGCGGCTGGTCCTTCGCTGACTTTTAGTTCCGGCGGCCGTAGGAGAACGGAAACGGTTGTCGCTGATTTGAGCAAAGGTAGACATGGATCGGCCGAAATGGCTTTCCACTACGAGTCATTGAAAAGCTGGCGAGCAGTTCCACACTTTCGAAATACAGCTTGAACCGCTCCAGATTCGGCAGTTCTTCCGTGCATACCAGCAGGCCATCTTTGCCGACCCAATCCTCGGGCTTGCTCCAGTAAGCGAATCCGCGCGCGTCTCCCTGGTTGTAGCAGGTGACAGGGAGCCGATTGCGAACGCTGAAGGCGAGTTGTCCGCTGTCGTACCAATGCTCGGTAAACAGGAATGTGTTGGGGCGATCAAGTAGTCCCCGCGTTTCAAGTTCACGCCCAACCGATTCCCACCCGCTGATTTCACGGGCTGGGTCACTCTTCCACGGAAAGTCGAAGAGCCCAAAGCGAGCCTGGCAGCCAAAAATGATCGCGATCGCCGGCGTGGTTAGGCACATGAAGATCACCCATCGGCGAACTTGATACGGATTCACCTCGGCATTATGCGCCCACAGTGCCCCGACCAACGGAAACAGTGGGTAAAATCCAACCAGCGGCCAGTGCGGCAGAATAGGTCGTACACACGACACACAGAAGAACAGGGTGAGAGGCAGGATTGACAAGCAAACCAGAAATCGGTCGACGCCTGTCAGCTCTCGAAATCGACGGATCCGCGTGAAAAGAAGTCCGATTGCCGGGAACCAGACCCAGGGCAGCAAGAAGGCCATGGGCCCAAAGATCATCGTCGCCAGGCCCGCAGGCGAAAAGTGGACTCCAACCGCGCGCGCTCCTTGGAATGCCAATGACGCCCACTCATGCTGAGCATTCCACACCACGATCGGGATCAACCCGCAAGCACCCAGAATTGCGGCCAGATACGGTCCGGGAGTCCTCAGAACCGGCCATGCTCGCGGCGTGACGATCACATAGCCCAACGTCGCGATTGGCAGCAAGGCACCATGATATTTGCTCGTCAAAGCGCCCGCACACGCGAATCCGACCCACACCCAAGGGATAACATCCGATGGAACGGGACTTTTGACTTCGACTCGTAAGACAGCAACCCCTTCGACTTTCGTGAAGAGTGCTTCGGTGAGATTGCGCATTGTCAGCAGTGCAAAGAACAGGAAGGGGCCATCTGGCAAGACAAACGTGCCCGCACCTGCACTGAAGTACGCGGCAACGTTCAGCGCCAAGGCGGCATAGAATCCTGCACGTTCGCCGAACCAGCGTGCTGTCCAGTCGAACATGATCCATGTGCTGCCCGCAAACAGCATCACAAAGCCCAGTCGCAGCGAGAGTGGATGCAGCCAGCCCCCGCAGAGCCAGCGTCCCAGGCTGGCCACCCACATCAGCATGGGTGGATGATCGAAGTAGCTCCAATCAGGATGGAGGGTATAGAGGAAGTGATAGGCTTCGTCATTCGCCATCTCCATCGCCCCCGCCCAGCACAGCCTGAGTACGAGCGTGACAGAGATCAAAGCGAATAGACTTCGGCGGGGCATCCATGCCATGAAAATCAATCTAACGTGAGGAATCCAGAATGTATTGGTCGACGGTGCCAAGCATGATTGCCAAGTTGTCTGGTGTCCATGCCAATCGCGAAGAGAGATGTCTGAACAAATCGTGAGAACATGCCTTCGTTGCCACTTCGCCTTACCAAGTCACCTTCCGCGAAACTCGGTGGGAGTCACCCCCGCGGCTGCGCGGAATGCCCGAGTGAATGCGCTATGGTCGTAGAACCCGCAAGCCAAGGCAATTTCGGACACGGACTGACTTGTTTCTCGCAACATGCGTGCAGCGGCCGTCAATCTGGATTTCGTGATGAAGTGGCTGGGCGTCAACCCAAACAACCGCTTGGTCAGCCGCGCCAACCGCTGCGGCGTCAGTCCCGATTTCCGAGCCAGATCGGCCGGTGTGATCGATTCGGAGAGGTCGTCTTCCATTTCCTGAATGGCGGCAGCGAAATCCGCCGGGATCTCGTCAGGCTCGATCGGAACGCGGACATCGCGCGAAATGCCAATCACGCCGGTGATGACCCCATCGGCTTGGACAATCGGCAGCTTCGTCGTCAGGCACCAACCAGCTCGGTGAGGTTGATACCAGTGTAATTCGAGGTGATTCAATAACGGTCGCCCCGTACGAATGACGGTCGCGTCCTGCTCGAC
>CBIHQO010000302.1:0-7561 GCA_966211735.1 uncultured Schlesneria sp. | reverse complement strand
TCCTCACTCAGCCCCAAATCTTCGAAACGGGACGGTACCTGCTCCATAACTTCGGTCAACCAAATCGTCCTTCTAAGGTGCCCGTCACTCATCCGACCGGCAATCACTGAATTAAACAGAATTTTCGGCCTTGACTATAGGTCGAGCACTAGACAAGGTCAATCAAGTCGTTCCGAACCGATCATTTGCCGCCCGCTCGCCTGGGGAGAATTAATGCCAAAGCCAGTGCCGTACCAGATGGCCATTCTTGCCCGGAAGAGAGCAATCCCAAGCCGTCTTAGGCGATTTCGAAGTGCTTTGATCGCGGTTTTGTGCTTGATTTCCGGCGCCGCCACGGGGGCGGACTCGACGCGGACCAAGCCGACTGCTCATGAGAGTCGGCAGATTCACGGTTGGATAATTCAGGTCGATCAGCGATTGCTGGAAGGCGAGGACGCGGAACTGGGCAATCAGGCGCTGCAGTTGATCGCCAGCCGATTGGCCGACGTCAAACTGGCATTGGGCGCTGCCAAGGTTGAACGATTGCAGAAAGTGACCATCTGGCTGGATCGATCTCACGGCGAATTGCGGGCGGCTCAATATCACCCCAGTGCAGGATGGCTGAAGTCGAATGGGTACGACGAGCAGTTAGAGAAATGTGTCCACATCCCGGATGCGGCCGACTTTGTCGGCCGCGGGCATCAGCGGGTGCAGCCGTGGTCGGTGATGCATGAACTGGCCCACGCCTATCATGATCAGGTTCTCGACTTCGAGCATCCTGAGATCAAAGCGGCCTGGGAGCGAATCAAAGAGAGCAAACGATTCGAAAGCGTCTTGCACATCAACGGCAACAAGACCCGTCACTATGCGCTGACGAATCAGAAGGAGTTTTTTGCCGAGATGACCGAATCGTACCTGGGCACCAATGACTTCTTTCCGTTCAACCGTGCCGAGCTGAAGCAGGATGAGCCCGAGATTTATGCGCTAATGGCTCGCATCTGGGACGATGCCAAGTAATGGCGGTTGCAAGTCATTTTGCCGCCGCAGCGTCAGTCAGTGGTAATTCCTTCATCGACTGCAATAGCTCATTGAGGTCCAGCTTCACGTATGGACGGTCCGCTGCTGGCTGCGAATGACTGGCATTGGCAACGTACAGCACGCCGTCTTCCGGCACGAACAGAACATTGTGCAGGTTTGAGTCCATGGCGACGGGGCGACACATCAGCGTCTGCGCCGATTCGGCATCGATACCTCCGTGTAATCTGGTCACTCGATTTCGCAGCTCTTCAAGTCGCGAGCCGGCCGAAAGAACCACGGCGTCTTTGATCCCATCGCCCAGGCGAGGATGAGATTCACCCGGCATGATGAACTCGACCGATTCGGGATAGGCAGCGACGCCGACTGCCCGGTTCGTCTTGCCGTCGGCGAAAACGTAGTAGTATTCGCACGTGCGAGGGCTGGTCTTCCACAGATTGATGACCTCATCGAGAGTCGAGCATTCCTCAAGGGCGCGGCGCATTAATGTCGCCATGGGGACTCCATCCCATTTCCCTTCTCCGCGACCACCCATCTCACCCAACGAAATCGCTTTCGTATTCATCCCGCTGACGCTACCGATGAATCCACCATAGCCCACATTCGCGAATGCGAGCTTTCCTTTGGGTGCCACGATGAACGTTGTCGCCGCATCCTGCAGACCGATGGTGGTCATGTAGTCGAGAACGCGTCCGTGATAGAGCTTGCCTCCTTGAGTCGCACTGCCGAAGACGGCGAATCCCGAGCAGTGAAACATTTCGGGAAACACATTGACCGCTTCCGCCAGATCGGCATCCAGTCGAAGGCTGTTGGCCAACGCTCGAGTCTCTTCCTTGTGATCATCGGGAATATGCAGTGACAGACGTGCGTAAGCTTGTTCCAAATCATGGCGGAACCATCGGCCATTGACGATCGTCTGCACGGTGCCGAATGCATTCAGTACAGAGTCGACGCAGCGCATCGCCTCGTCACGCAACAACTCACCATGGGCGGTTCCAATCTGTTCTGGAGTCCCCTCGAGCAAAACGACTCGATGTCCGTCGATCCAACGCAACTCCCCATGTTCGACGCGGCGTCCTGCTTGTGATGGCGACGTTAAGCTGGGGCCGGGAGCAAGAACCTCGGTCGCGCGGCGCACCCCACGAACGAGTTGTCGTTCCAGTTCCGTTCGCTCGATCGAGACAGAATTGAAGTCTTTCCAGTCGTCGACGGGCAACAGCGGGCCAACAGGGATTCGGCTGACCGAGACCTTCGTTCCCTCGGCGGCGAGTTCGAGCAGTTCAGACTCACCAAATTTGAAAGTGACGTTGTTGCCTGCTGTCCAGCGTTCCGACTGCGGATCAAATTTGATTTTGAGAAGTTGGGAAAGGATCACTGCTGTCGCTGCGGGATCGCCATTTTTGAGCAGCGGTGCATACACCGAAGCCAAAGAGGCAGGGCTGATCAGCCGCGAGATGATTCCTTTGGGGGAGAGTTGATCCTTGGCGTCGGTCTCGCCTTTTCCGATGAAGACCACCTTGTGGTGCGGCAGTGCAAACGCAGTGGCGTCTCGACGGCGGCGAATGATTACGCTGTACTGGGGGGGGCTGAGATCCAAGTCAAACGACTGGTCGTCGAACCGGACCAACCGCATTTCCACGGGAACCGTCATTCGATCGATATGCACTTCGACACTGGCAGAGAACGCGAAGCGAGATTCTTTTCCACTCACAAGTCGAAGCAGCGGCTGCAGCCCGGACGACAGTTTTTTCGTGTTGTCCTGCGCATTAATCGCGGACGGCATTGCCAATCCGACCATCATCGCAAATGCGACCGTCCACCGAGCGTACGCCATGATGCAATCTCCAGGGAGGCAAATGTTCGCTAGCACTACCCGCGATGAGGTGATGACGTTTCGGGAAATGTTCAAAATGGGATCGGTGAATGGAGCGGCCATGATAATGCCGATTTGGCGGCTAACGCATCAGCACAAAATCGCAATCTAAGAAATGACAACGATGGTCGTTTGAAGACGCGGTGCGAGAAGTTGCGTACTGAGGCGGAGGCGATGTGTTGAGAGCAACCAGCGGCGAAGAGTGGGTGGTCGCAAAAGCTTGTTACGACACTGAGCGAACAAGCGAGTCGTCAGCGAAGCCGAGGGTGCTTTGCCGGCCATTGTTCAATTTTCGCGACCCGCAATCAATACGGGTACGTCATTGGATGAGGTGTGGCTGGTGATGCCGTCACTTCCCAAGTTGAAATCACAAGGCGAGCATATTGCTGCAGTTGCTGTCTGGTTCCATTGTTGATGTCGAAGGCCCGCAAACGCAGTAAGCGTTCTCGTTCGACATCGGCGACAGCGTTAGTGTGAGCTTCCCATCACGAGCGAAGATTGGGCATTTTCAAGCGACGCATCGGCGGAAACGAGGTTTCGTTTCACTCCGATCTTCTTGCGTAGCGTCATACGGGAAATCCCCAGGATACGGCTGGCACGCAGGTAATTCCCACGGCAATGGGCGACGACCCGACGAACGACTTCACGTTCGACTGGCTCGATCACAATGCGATAGACATCCTCATTGCCTTCGGCGAGCAACTGAGCGACGCGCTCAGCAATCGCCTGGTCAATCGAAGGTTCTCTTAAAAATGATTGGTCGTTGAGCGTTCCTGCAACTGCGTCGGTCATCGAGTCACTCCAATTGAAAGATGCACTGGCATCTCTCTTTGCGCTGAAAAGACCATGCCAAAGCGAGATCCCCTCCTGCGGCCTTGGGAAAAATAACAATTTGGAAATTATTTAAACACAAAATGGACCTGAGTTGGCCAATTCGTGGTGTTGATAAAGGTTTTAGAATGATCATCCTGGTCGATCTAAGACCGAATCGGCACTTTTTAGATCACTTATCTCAAGTCGCAATTTGCCGGATCGACTGACTGTGCCGACTGTTTCGTCTGGCGAACCAGTGGCGGATGAATCGATCGAGGCTGTCGAACGGCTCGACTTCAGATGGATCGTCCATCGGCGACGATAGCAACTGCACAATGGACGACACCGACATTCTGCAGTTGCCGCAAAATCCGCATTGGACCGCGACGCTGCAGGTCTACTACGACCTGCAACAACAGCTACGCGGCCAGTCGTCCGATGCGGGTGTCTGGATCGCGCGACAAACCGAAATCCCAGGCGTCGCTGCCGACGAACTGTCGGCAATCCACGGCAAGTTAATCGCTTTTGGGATGTTAAAATTCGATGTCGGTGGGCGCGATGTCGGAATTCAGTACCAGGTGACACATCAAGGGCGGCGCGTCTTATCGGGAGAAGCCGAGACAGCAGAAGTCGCGGAATCGGCGTGACGCGGCGTCAATTGTTTTCGAGAGCTGCGATGATCTTCTGAAGGTTGTTTTCGACCACAACGGGTTCATTGGCATAAGTCGCTCGCTGCACTCCCCTTGATCCCAGTTTTGATTCGAATAGAGCCGCGTCGCCCGAATGGTAGGCGACGGTCGCATCCGGGTCTTTCAGTTGGTGCCCGGTGAGGATGCAGACGACTCGATCGCTGGGAGCGATGACTCCCTCGGCGCGTAACAGCTTCGCTCCGGCGACGCTGGCGGCGCTGGCGGGTTCGCACCCGAATCCGCCTGCCCCGACCTGGGCTTTTGCGTCGAGAATTTCTTGATCGGTGACCTGTCGCACCACACCATCACAAATGTCCAAGGCTCGCAAGCACTTCTTCAGGTTCACAGGACGATTGATTTCGATGGCGCTCGCCAGTGTGGAGGCCTTGCGGTTCGCGGCGTCCATGTCGGCAAAGAAGGTGTCGATGGTGCCGTCCTCAGACATGCCGCCATCCCAGCGAACGCCCTTTTCTTCGTAGAGTTGATAGAGCGTATTTGCGCCCGCGGCATTGATCACGGCCAATCGTGGAATACGATCAATCAGGCCCAATTTTTTGAGCTCCGCGAATGCCTTGCCGAAAGCCGACGAATTCCCGAGGTTTCCACCCGGAACGACGATCCAGTCGGGAACCTGCCAATTCAGGCCTTCCAGAACTCGATACATGATGGTCTTCTGACCTTCGAGCCTGAATGGATTCACGCTATTGCAGAGGTAGATACCCCGCTCGCCAGCGACTTCGCGGACGCGATCCAGCGCGTCGTCGAAATCACCCAGGACCTGCAAGGTCTTGGCGTCGTAGTCCAATGCCTGAGAAAGTTTGCCAAAGGCAATCTTGCCGCTGCCGACGAAGACCACCACCTTGAAGACTTGAGTGGTGCTGGCGTAGATCGCCAGTGATGCGCTCGTGTTTCCTGTCGAAGCACACGCTGCCATTTTCGCACCGACCATGCGAGCGTGGGTCGACGCCGCGGTCATACCGTTATCTTTGAAGCTGCCTGACGGATTCAGGCCTTCATATTGCAAGAACAGGCTGCCGGGCTTCATCCCCACGAAATTACCGACGGTCGTATTTTGCTGGAGAATCGTCTGGCCTTCTCCAATGGTGACGATCTCTTCGTCGCGCGCAAACGGCAGCAGGTCGCGAAAGCGCCACACGCCGCTGAAATCCAATGGATTACGGCGATTGGTCCAGCGGGCTTCAAATTCGCGGAGCGACTTCGGAACCTTGAGCTGGTCCCATTCATAGTCAATATCCAGCAAGCTGCCACAATCGGGACACGATGTCAGTACTTCACTCACATCGAATGTGGCGCGGCACAGTGGGGCAATACAGCGTTGAAGGGCGTGCATAGAAGATCAGGATCGCGATAAGAGACAGTGAAGAAATCAGCCTCGTTCTTCCAAGGCTTCAAAGGAACGATCAGCGGGGCCTGAATAGGTGCCACGCGGACGAATTGGATGAGTCGACTGTTGCTGTTCGATGTAGTGCGCGGCCCAACTGACCATTCGACTGATCGCGAAAATTGGAACGAACAGATCCGCATCCAAGTCCAGGTAATGCAGCAATCGAGCAGCCGGCCAATCGAGACTGGGGAGAATCTGCTGTTCATCCCAGACCGCAGCTTCCACAGCCGAGGAGACTTGTTCGAGGGCAGAGCGGCCAAATTCGTCGGCGACCTTGCGGCAGAATGGCGTCAACAGTTCAGCGCGCGGGTCGCTCGTCCGGTAGACGCGGTGCCAAAAGCCTGGGATCCGCTCGTATTGTTCCAGCACCGCCCGAACAATGGTCCCGGCCGCTTCAGGACGACCGACAGCTTCTAGAATATCGATGATTTGACGTCCGGGGCCACCATGCCAGGCCCCCTTGATCGCGCACATCCCGCCGATGACCGCCGAATAGAAATCCGCGCGAGTGGAGGCAATGACCCGAACAGCACACGTCGACGGGGCAAATTCATGTTCGGCGGTCAAGATGAGCAACGCATCGAGCGCACGATCGGCCATCGCGGTCGGCTCGCGCCCCGTCAGCATCCACAGAAGGTTTCCTGCGTAACTGAGATCATCTCTTGATTCAACGACTTCTTTTCCGCGAGTGTGACGGAAGCGGGTCGCCAGCAGGACTGGCAACTGGGCCATTAACCGTTGAATGATTTCCCAGGCCGCTGCCGGGCTGGCGTCGTCGTCAAGATTCTCTGACAACGCGATCAGACTGACTGCCGTGCGGAGGACATCAATTGCCGACGCATTCAAGGGGATCCGCTCGATCCATGACAATAGGTCTGGTTCGGTGACGGATGCTTCTGTCAGGACGGCCTGGAGGTCGGCCAATTGTTCTTGTGAAGGCAACTCGCCGCGAATGACCAGGAAAGCGACTTCGAGGAAATTCGATTGCTCGACAAGTTCTTCGATCGCGTATCCGCGGTAGCGCAGTCCGTGGTCGATCGCCGCAATTGCCGTCGCAGGGACGGGAAGTCCACGGTCATTGGCCAGTGGAGGCGAAGGATCTGTCATACTAAGAAAAACCACGGCAAAGGAAGCTGACGAGACTAGTTTAGACGGGCATTGTAGCGGGACATTCCATGAGGGGGGATGCTGGAAACGATCACTCCTCTGAAATCCGCAAGACCTCGATCAGCTGCGCTGAAGCGGCTCCGGTCATCGCAATTGTATCGGCTACGCCGGATTCCGCTCTAGTTGAGCTGAATTGCGGACGATCCCACCGTCGGGGACCCTGAATGGTCAGCAAATCGAAATAAAGAATTTACGGCACTGGGGTTTAGGATCACTGGCAGTTCGCTGACCACCGCGACAAAATAGGGTTGTCGAAGGATTGTATCGCCTTTACACGAGTGCCTCCTGTTAGGGATGGTAATGCCGCGGCTGTTGCTGGTGGAACACGATGCCGCGCGCCGGGATGCCTTGCTGTTCATCCTGGCCGAGGCAAAATTTGATGTCATCGCAAGCACTGACCATGCGGAAGTGTTACAGCGACTGTCCGTCCAGGACATTGATGTGCTGCTACTTGGCGATGATAATCTGCGACTCCTTGATGATTTGCCACGCCAGGGCGATGGCAGTCTGGCCGTTTCCGTCTTTACAAGAATCGACCCCCTCAAAGCCGCCCGCCGTTTTGGGAGCCGATCCACATGTGTGGACCGGGGTATATCCCGT
>CBIHQO010000301.1:0-7570 GCA_966211735.1 uncultured Schlesneria sp. | reverse complement strand
CCGATTCGGTTCACTGCGGCGTAATAAACAGTATTCTCCATCGCTCGCGCGTTGACGGTGTATTCAGCGGCGGCATCAGCGCCGGGCGGCCAGTTGGTTGGCAGAAGAATTAAGTCGGCTCCCAGCAAGGCCAGGCAACGGGCGGGTTCCGGAAAGCCTCCGTCGTAGCAGATACACAGACCGATGCGGACGCCATCCACTTCGTGGACAGCGAAAGGACGATCACCGTAGTCGGTAAACTTGTCGACACCCAGGTACGGAAGATGTGTTTTACGATAGGACGCGATCAAACCTTCGGGCCCCACCATCGCCAGCGCGTTGAAGATGCGAGTTCCGTCAGATTCCAACAGTCCGTAGACAACGTATCCCCCCAGTTCCTGGCAGACTTGCTGCATGCGTTCGACCGAAGGCCCAGGAATCGTCTCTGCGTAGAGTCGAGCCTCTTCGATGCTGCTGAAGCAATAACCAGTCAGGGCGCATTCGGGAAAGATCGTCAGAGTGGCGCCGCCAGCGCGTGATTGGCGAATCTTTTCGATAATCCGATTCAGGTTGCCCTCAACGTCAGCCAGTCGAAAATCCATCTGCACGCCAGCGATACGCATCGTCTACAACCCTAAGTGGAAATATCTTTGATTCGGAATTGCGCCGCAAAGAATGGCGGAATACGTCGCCGGGATCAATTGAGTCGTATTCACGATGTCAACGACGATTGCTGTTCCGTCGCGGAATGATCATGATTCCGGACTAATAACAACACTTTATGTCAGGACATCTCGATGAACTCGCATCTGAAGTTTGCTGTGGTTGGACTGTGGGCCGTCGCCGCGATCGTCCACCCTTCATGTGAGACCTCGGCACAAGAGACATCTGGACGTGAGTTGCTGGCGAACTCTAAACGAGTGATGTTCCTGGGCGACAGCATTACAGCGGCGGGTCAATACATTGGCTATTTTGATGCGTGGCTGGTCACTGAACTGAAGGACAAGGCACCGCGATTGATCGACTGTGGCTTGCCAAGCGAAACGGTATCGGGACTGAGCGAAGAGGGACATGCGGGCGGCCAGTTTCCGCGGCCTGATCTGGCGGAGCGACTGGATCGAGTGCTGACCGCAGTGAAGCCGGATCTAGTGATTGCCTGCTATGGCATCAACTGCGGGATCTATCTTCCCTTCGACGAATCGCGACTGCAAAAGTACCAAGCAGGTATGACGCGTTTGAAATCGGCAGCGGAAGGTTCAGGAGCGAAATTCGTCGTCATGACGCCACCGTTCTATGACGATCAACGAGCACCTCACAAATTCTCTTACAATGCGGTGCTCGATCGCTACAGCGAATGGCTTGTCAGCCAGCGGAAAGAAGGCTGGACGGTGATTGATGTGCATTCGCCCATGACGAAGTTCGTACAAGCTCAACGCAAAGATAATCCACAGTTCACGGTTCAGCCTGATGGCGTTCATCCCAACGACGCGGGTCACTGGCTGGTCGCACAGCAGTTGATCCGCTGGGCTGGGGACGACAAGTCGGCCGCGGCGGCCTCTCCACAAGAAATGCTGAAAGCGAAGGGAGTGCCCGAAGCGCTGCTTGCGTTATCATCGGCGCGCGTGGCAGTCCTGCGCGATGCGTACGTCGGTGCTGCCGGCCACAAAAGGCCGGGCGTGGCGAAGGGACTTCCAATTGATCAGGCGGAAGCCAAGGCGGCGGAGTTGTCAGCCAAGATTGCAGAAGTGATCGGCGAAAAGAAATAGCCGTGGTCACTCCTTAAGGGAATGACTCCAGCCCATCGGCGGTAGCGATTCGCGTAGGTCGCCGTCACGTTCTAACCAGCAGCCTCTCTCGGCAGTGACGCGTCCGATGCAGCGAATCGGCGTTACGTCCTGCCAATCGCCGAGGAGACGCGGACCATCCGCCGCTGCAACGGTGAACAACAGTTCGAAATCTTCACCGTCCGACAAAGCGTGCATCAGCGGTGAAACTCCGTCAATCATCGCGCGTGCAGAATCGCTCACGGGAATGCTGGCCGCGTCGATGGTGGCTCCCACATGACTTTCGTCAAGCAGGTGATGGAGATCCGCTGCCAGGCCATCGCTGATATCGATCATGGCATGAACGTCAACGCTACTAACCAATTTGGCGGCCTCGCGAAGCCGCGGCTCAAACGTCAGGTGATGCCCGGTGATACTGCCACCCAGTTCACCAGTCACAAAAATCCAATCCCCAGACTTCGCACCTTGTCTCGTGACTGAACGAGAGCCCACCGGCTCTCCCACTACGGCGACATTGATCACTAATGGGCCGTGCCAACTGTTCGTGTCTCCGCCAGCGAGAACGACATCATACTGATCTGCCAGATCCAGCAAGCCCGCGTGCAGTTCCCTTGCAAACTCGACCCCGCGATCAATCGGAAGGGCGACGGAAACAAAAGCGGCCGTCGCTCGACCACCCATGGCGGCGATGTCACTCAGATTGACCGCCAGCGCTTTTCGGCCAGCGAGTCTTGGTGTCGCCGTGGGAAATGTGAAGTCAGTTCCCTCCATCAGCATATCGGTTGCCAGCAGCCAGTCGCGATCCGAGGTCGATCGCAGAATCGCAGCGTCGTCGCCGATTCCAAGTTTGACGGGATCACGGTCGACAACTCGACTGCGAATCCAGTCGATCAAAGAGAATTCAGCGCGATTCACGAGGTCATCCATTTTGTTACCTGGCCGCTGCAACATTCGCATGCGCCACCATGTTAACAGTCACTGGACACGGACGCAGATCCACAGCAGTTGTTTTCGTCGTGGCAAAAGCAAAACCGCTCGAGCGTCCTTGGTGACACTCGAGCGGCCTATTCCAGGGTGACAATCGGTAACGAAATCAGTTCTGACTGGAGGCAATCCGCGGTGCCAGAGAAACCGCCAGATACCCGTATCGCGTTTCCTGTCCGCGGATCAGGTAGAACTTCATCGAGACTTGACCATCTGTCAGTTGAGCCTGTTGCTGATTGAGAATCCAGCTCACGTTGTCCGTGGAGAGTGTTTCCCACTTGTCCAGGCCGACGAGAACGTCGCCCTTCTGAATCCCGTTCGCAGCGGCAGGACCGTCGTTGCGGACTTCAGTGACTCGCATGCCACCGCGATACTTTGGTCCGACGAGGCCTCGCTGAGCTGCAGGCAGCAGCGTGATCTTCACACCCAACGTTTGCCAGAAGCGGTCATCTTCCGCGGCGGTGGCTCGGGGGGCAGCGGCGATCTCGGGGGTGATCGAGACTCGACCACCACTGTAGGCCGCTACAACAACCGAAGCCGCTTCCGTTTTATCGTTACGCTTAATGCTCAACTCGATCTTGTCGCCAACGGCATGACCGAGGAAGGCTCGTTCCAGATCGACGCAGTCGACGATTTCGATTTGACCTGCCTTCGTGATGATATCACCATTTCGCAGTCCGGCAGCCGAAGCGGGACTGTCGGGATGCACCCCATCCACGACCAGCATGCGGGATGACGCTGTTCGCACGTCTTTCGCGATCACACCATGATAGGTTCGATCGAGTTGCTCAATGTTCATCAATCGGGCAATCGCCTTGCGAGCATCGTCGATCGGAATTGCGAACCCAATCTTGGTGGCTCCGGCTCGAATCGCGACGTTGATCCCGATCACTTCACCCATCAAATTGATCAGGGGACCGCCGCTGTTACCAGGATTGATGGCGGCGTCGGTTTGGATCAAGTTGCGATACGACTGTGTTTCGTTCGCTTCCACATCACGTCCCAGGAAGCTGATGTAGCCCACTGTCACCGTGCTCTGGTAACCAAACGCGTTGCCGATCGCGATGACCTTTTCACAGAGCATCAGGTCTGAAGAGGTGCCGTTTGGCATCACCTTCAAAGGATGGGCAGGCTCGATCTTGATCAAAGCCAGATCATTTTCGCGATCGACATTAATACGTCGCGCCAGATAGCTGCTCTTGTCGTGGAAGTCGACGCGAATCGTGTCGACATCAGCAATCACGTGATAGTTCGTGACGAGATAGCCACGTTCGTCGACGACGATTCCAGTTCCCATCCCATTGATCTTCCGCCCCTTATCAGAGTTGAAGATGTTGTTCTGAGTATTTGAATTCGCCGACTTTTCGGTGTGGATATTTCCGACCGAAGGGAGTGCCCGCCTCACCGCGGCGACTTCAGCAGTCTCGCGTTCGGAAGCCTCGAGGGTCGCGACTCCTGTGAACAGGATCACGATACTCCACAGACCAATACACTGATACCGCTTTGTCATGGGGAAGGTCTACTCGTGGGCCGCTCAGGTTCGATCAAAAGGTGTACGGACTTCGCGTTTGCCACATTCCTTCGCTGGTAGCGGAGCAATCCATTGGGCTCCGTAAGCCTTTGGATCGTCGATTTGCTGCGAAGCGCTTGAAACGCGTCCGTTGCATGACGCAGAGCTTGCCCAAACCAACTAGGCGGTAGTGTGGGTAGATTTCGCGGGCGACCCAGCCTTGGATTGGAGGCTTTCTCGGATTGATGACGACATTTCATCATGTCGCCATAACATCAATCGGGATCAGACGATGATGCCGGCAGGGTGATTCGCAGGTGAGGGATCAACCAGCGGTCGAAGGACAAAGTGATGTCGAATTGTCGCCTGCCGCCATTTAGGTCAAGATACACTGGCGTAACGCAGCCGTTGGCGTCACTGAAGAGCAAGCCTGTCGAAATGCAGGCCCCACGTTTTTAGGATGATTCTTATGTCGCGCCTGGCCAAGCTGGCAGAAATGCTCCAATCGGAACCGAATGATCCATTTTTGAACTACGCGTTCGCGTTGGAGACCTCTAAAGAAGATCGCCCCGCCGCCTTGAAGTTGCTGGCCGAAATGAATACGAAATTTCCGGATCATATCCCGGCATTCTTCCGCCACGGCCAGTTGTTGGCCGAAGGCGGCGAGGCCATCGAGGCACGCCAGATCCTCTCGCTGGGGATTCAAGTCGCGCGTCGACTTGGCGACGACCATGCGGCCGCCGAGATGCACGAACTGTTGGAATCTTTGTAAGCTGCGAGCACATAACGGCAACGTTTGCCGATCCAAATCCTTCGCCTTCCCACAAAGCCTATGTATGCCGGCGCTAGTTAATACGGATCTGGTTGAACGAATCAAGGCGGCTGACGATCCCGAGCAATCCGGCCTCTGGCCGTCATCCCGGTTACAATGCCTGCGCGAAGCGGGTGTGTTCCGATGGGGACTGCCGACAGAAACGGGGGGGAGCGATGCGACTACGGCCGACCTGTTGTGTGGATACATCGATCTTTCACGAGTTTGCTTGACCACCGCGTTCGTCATGACGCAACGGGACGCCGCCTGTCACCGAATTGCCGCCAGCAAAAACCGAGAACTACGGCGCAGCCTGCTGCCGGACCTTTGCGCCGGGCGTTTGTTTGCGACGGTAGGAATCTCCCATTTATCAACATCCAGACAACACTGGTCGAAGCCATCGGTCGTGGCGATCCGCACGCCACACGGGTTTGAATTAAGCGGTGAGGCGCCGTGGGTGACGGGAGCCACTCATGCCAACCTGCTGGTCACGGGTGGCACGCTGGAAAACGGCGATCAGATTATTGCCGTCGTTCCTCGAGATCGAGCGGGCGTTCAAATCGCCCCGCCACTGGAGCTGTTGGCATTAAATGCCTCCTGCACTGGAACCGTGATCCTGGATCATGTTGCCATTTCTGCGGATGAGGTCGT
Organism: uncultured Schlesneria sp.; assembly: GCA_966211735.1. Classification (GTDB taxonomy): domain Bacteria; phylum Planctomycetota; class Planctomycetia; order Planctomycetales; family Planctomycetaceae; genus Schlesneria. Next base: position 1,851 of record CBIHQO010000301.1, on the reverse strand, counting down.
TGCCGGACCGATTCCGCAGGTGATGAAAGTCGGCGCGACCGGCGGAACCGGCTCGCTGACGACCTCGGCTGTCGCCCTGGGGGCGGCCAGTCATACGATTGATGGACTTCAATCGGAAGCGGTGCGGCGACCAGACCTCCAAAGCCTTGTCGATTCGCTGACGCGCGAGCGTGATGAGCTTCGAGCAGAGTTAGTGAGCGCGGTCACCGTTCCGAAATCGGACGATGAGCGTCGAATCCAGGCCGAGCAATCCCGCTTTCGAGCGAACTCAATCGCGATGCGGGCCGCACACGCCTATGTCTGTTGCGCGAAAGGAGCAGGCTTCGTCTCAGGGCATCCGGCAGAACGTGCTCTACGCGAGTCACTCTTCTTTCAGGTCTGGTCATGCCCGCCTGCGGTGACAAGTCACACGTTGGCCAAGTTGGCTGTCGCAGAGGTTCAATAGCCTGTCACGACTTTGATTCCCTGGAGTATGTCAAATGTGCCGACAATGCGGATTATTCCAGGTTCGCCGCTCAGATGAGACGTGGTAGATACTTAACCAGAGCTCGCTCCAGTCCGTTTTTCGGTGTTATGTTCCTCCATAGGACAGCTCACTATCCAAGGGCTGAAAATTCGAAGCAATTCGAGCCAACGATTCGGAACAACATGCCCCCTCATTGGAATGAAATTGTCGACTCAGCCGTTGCGGTGCGCCCGCAACTGGAACTGCCACGCAATTTCAAGCTTCCCTGTGTTCCACAATCTGTCATTGAGTTCACCGCGATATCGAAGGATCCTGATGCTGGCCCCAAACAACTTGCCGCACCCATTGAAGTCGATGCGGCGTTGACTTCGGGATTGCTGCGGCAGGTCAACTCCACTGCTGTCGGAATACGACAACCTGTGACCTCGGTCAGACAGGCAGTGAACCTGCTCGGCTCGCGCCGCACCAAGACGCTTGTACTGACGACCGCGCTCCAGTCGGCAACATCGACGGTCTATTCTCGACTCGTGAATTCGGCACAGTTCCAAAAAACGAATCGAATCAAAGCGATCTTTGCGCAGCAGATGGCTCGCCAGTTGGGCATCGATGCTGAAATTGCCTACCTCGCCGGGCTACTTCAAGATTTCCTGCTGCCGCTGTTGACCGAGGCGTACTACGACGACTACGTCGAAGCTCTGCAACCGGGTGTCAACCTGTATCAGGAAGAGAATCGGCGTCTCGGCTGGAATCATGCTCAAGTCGGTGCCTTAGTCATGCACGATTGGGGATTTCCCGCCGAGTTGGTGGCTTGCGTGCTGATGCATCACGACGAGGAATCGGTCAAAACGAGTGCAGTTCTGCGGGAGAGCACCGTCGGAACAAGCGTGGCGGCCGCTTGCCTGCCGGGCAGCCTGTGGGAGTCCGCCACCAGCTTTGAAACGTTATTGGCTCTGCAGAATGAGTTGCCAGATTTCAGTTTCCTTGAGGTCGCTGGCGAGGTGGATCAGGAAGTCCTCGGCGTTGATCTCTACCACAAACATGCCAATAGTCTTCACGACCAACTGGCGAGCATGGCCGAGGAAAGCCTCGAACAACGGCGCGTCGATCGCGTGCAGCAACTGCGGCAAGTTGGCAGCTACATTCTGGAAAGCCAGATTGGTCAAGGTGCGATGGGGGTCATTTACCTCGCTCGCCACTGCATGCTGAAACGACGTGCGGCGATCAAAGTCCTGCAGACCTCGACGATCAGCCCCGAAGCCTTGGCGATGTTTGAATCGGAGGTACAACTGACCAGCCAGTTGACCAGCCCTCATACCGTGGCCGTGTACGACTATGGTGTCACACCCGAAGGGCTGTTTTACTACGCCAAGGAATACCTCGAAGGG
>CBIHQO010000300.1:0-7571 GCA_966211735.1 uncultured Schlesneria sp. | reverse complement strand
GTGTCGCGTGTCGCAACGTTCGGCGTTCCAGGCACCGTTCTCGGCCACGATCCATTCGAAGAGTTCCGGGTGAGGAAAGACTTGGAGCAGTTCCGGTAGTTCGCGGCCTGTGATCATCAGCAGGCGACGACCAGTCGCGAGGAACCGCTTTAAGGCCGCAATCGTCTGGTCGTCGACGGAACCATCTTTTGCCAGAGTCCCATCATAGTCGGTCGCCAACACTTGATAACGCATTTTGATTTCCTGCAGGGTGGTTGGCGAAAGGAATTTGCCTCAGCTTGAAGACGGCTGAAGGTCATCCTCGCTTTTGGGCTCGTCCACCGGTCTTGCGAGTGCTTCCGAGCCCGATCCCCGATGATCTTTTGTGGCTTTCCAGATGCTGGGCCGACTGACGACTTGTCTGATCACCAAGTTTTGTGCGATGCACTTTTTGTTTCTCGCCCATTTTCCTGAACGCTTTGAAGCGGGACATCGTCTCACCTCCTGTTTGAATTTGAACAACCCTGTCATCCCGCTGATGAGTTCGCTAATGGCGTGCCGTCAGGATGACTTGCAGGCCAAGGAATCGTGACAGAATTGAGAGGTTGCCGAGGGCTTGCGAGGCGATCACTCGGCATGTGTTGTGCTTAGGTTCGGTGCGAGGAGTTTGCGGGGTAAGTCTCCGGGGCAGGAACGGGGTTGATGGATGCTTATCATCCAATCTGGTCATGATTCGAGCAGGCGTTGCGTGCGTGATTGATAAGAAAGTGACCCTAACGATCGATCTTTGTGATGGGCCAGATATTTCATCCCTCTTTCAACACCATTTCGAGGGTCGGAGTGTTTGGGTTCGTGTTTTTTCCGATCGTCGCCGTCGGTCTGGCCACATCCATCGTGAGGTCGCCCTATCAGACCGAACAGGGAATTGCCCGGAACCAACCCGTCCCCTTCAGCCATGAGCACCATGTCGGAGACCTGGGACTCGACTGTCGCCATTGTCATGAATCGGTCGAGAAATCGGCGTTTGCCGGAATCCCCAGTGCCGAAGTCTGCATGGGATGCCATTCGGAGATCTGGCGCGACAGCCCGATGCTGGCGCCGGTGCGCGAGAGCTTCGAGTCGGGGACCTCGATCAAATGGACGCGAGTTCATGACCTGCCGGATTATGTCTACTTCAATCATTCGATTCATATTCACAAAGGAGTGGCCTGCGAGAGTTGCCACGGCCGCGTGGACAAGATGCCCATGATGTATCGCGACGCATCGCTGCAGATGTCTTGGTGTCTGGACTGCCACCGCCATCCGGAAACGAATCGACGGGTTGGTGAAGCGGTGTTCGCAATGGGAGGCGTCGAAGACGCGCTGACTACCGGCGAGACCGTCGAGAGTAAGACGAACTGTTCGTATTGCCACCGCTGAGTTGTCTGTGGTTTTAGGGATGATCATGTCGGATTCGCCATTCAATGCCGCGGAAACAGGGAATGCCGCGTGGCGTTCCCTGGAAGAGCTTGAACAGAGCGAATCGATCAACGATTGGCTGCATCGCGAATTTCCAAAAGGCGCGGAATCGTGGGGCAGTGATCAGACGCACCGCCGCGAGTTCCTGCGGTTGATGGCTGCGTCCATGGCGCTGGCGGGCATTGGTGGTTGCCAGCGCAGCCCTGAAGAGAAGATCGTGCCGACTTCCCGAGTGCCGGAATATAGCCCGCATCAGACGCTGCAGTACGCGACCGCCATGCCGATGACGGGGGGAACCCAGGGACTATTGGTGACAAGTCGGGACGGGCGGCCGTTGAAGATCGAAGGAAATCCGCAGCACCCCGCCAGCCTCGGCAGTACTGACGTATTTGCTCAAGCCGCGGTGCTGGAACTTTACGATCCCGACCGTTCTCGCGTGGTTTTGAATCACCAGCAGGTAAGTAGCTGGCCGGATTTTCTGACGGCATTGACTTCCAGGGTTGAAGATCATCGCCGTCGACGTGGCAAGGGATTGCGAATCCTGTCGCCGCCGATCTGGTCGCCGACACTCGACTGGCAGAGGCAACGCCTGCGGAAGGAATTGCCTGACGCCCGGTGGCATCACTATGAACCGATCCACGACGACGCGGAATCTGCGGGCGCGTTGCTGGCGTTCGGAGAAGACATCCGCCCTCATTATGACTTCAGCAAGGCCACAGTCATCCTGTCAATTGATGCCGATTTCCTGGGAGTAGGCGGCGGCAAGCTGCGACATGCCAGAGACTTCATCGATCGGCGTCGAAACGATCTGAATAAGAATTCGGCATCGACGAGTCGTGTGTTGTTTGTTGTAATCACACCCAACTTGTCGTGGGCGCGAGCGGATCATCGCTGGCCCGTGGCCCCCCAAGACGTTGGTCGGTTTCTCCAACTCCTGGCGAAGAAGCTTGGTCTGGCGATTGATGGTCCACAATCCGAGGAATTCGACAGCGTGCCGACAGAGATCTGGGAGGCTGTGGTCGCCGATCTCATGCGGAATCCGACGGGTTCTCTGGTGGTTGCGGGGCCGTATCAATCTGCCGAAGTTATCGCGCTGGTACATGCAATCAATGTTCAGCTAGGGTCTGTGGGCCACACGGTGACTTATCATCGGCCCGTCGCTGCGACGAACAGAGATGAAGAGGCATCGTTATCCGCATTGACGACAGCGATGCAAGCCGGCCAGGTCGAGTCGCTGGTGATTCTCGACGGCAATCCTGTCTTCGATGCCCCGGTCGATCTTGATTTCGCCGCCGCATTGGCCAGCGTGAAGTGGTCTGTTCACCTGGGGGTCTATGCCGACGAAACCTCTGCGGCCTGCACGTGGCATGTTCCGGCCGCACACTTTCTGGAGTCCTGGGGCGACGCTCGCAGCGATGACGGTACTGCCAGTCTGATTCAACCGCTGATCGCGCCACTTCACGGTGGCCGTAGCACGATCGAACTGGTGAACGTGCTTTTGAATGAGCCTCGTTCGTCCGCTTACGACACGCTGCGGGCTTACTGGCGAAACGACCATGGAAAAGAAGACTTCGAGGGCTTCTGGAATCAGTCGCTGCATGACGGTGTCCTCAGTGATTCGGCATTTGCAAAGGTCGAACCAACACTTCGCCCTGACCTGTTGTCACGAATTGCGACATTTCTGAAAAGCGAAATCGCAGGCAGTAAGCCAGGCACGATCACGACGGCCATCTTTCGGCCTCATCCCACATTGTGGGATGGGCGTTTTGCCAATAACGGCTGGCTGCAGGAACTGCCGCAGCCGTTCTCCACGTTGACTTGGAGTAACGCCGCTTACATTGCCCCTGCCGACGCGAAGGCATTGGAATATCAGTCGGGAGATGTCGTTGAGGTTATCCACGATGGCCGGTCGATTCGAGTTGCAGTTTGCATCCTGCCTGGACAGGCTCGGGGCGTGATCACGCTGCGGATGGGTGGAGGGCGTCAACGCTCGGGCCGAGTGGGATCGTCGGTTGGTACGAACGTATTTCCGTTACGGACCACAGACAACGTCTGGCTGCTGCGCGATGTCATTGTGAAGCGAACGGATGCCAAGCTACGTCTCGCGGCGACTCAACAGCATTTTCTGATGGAGGGACGCGATCTTATCAAGTCCGGAAAATGGGACGACTATCGAGCCGATCCAGTGCACCCTGCTTTTATGGGGCATGAAGCCGAAACTCACGATGAGTTCTCCTTCTATCCTGCGGCCCCTGAGGGGCCACAGGCCGAGAACCAATGGGGGATGTCGATCAATCTTGGGGCGTGTATCGGCTGCAATGCCTGCGTCATCGCCTGCCAGGCCGAAAACAACACCCCGGTGGTTGGCGCGACACAAGTGGCCCTCGGTCGCGAAATGCACTGGCTGCGCGTTGCCACGTATTTCACCGGCTCGCCCGATGCTCCGCAGATCGATCATCAACCTGTCCCATGCATGCACTGCGAACATGCCCCTTGCGAAGTGGTTTGTCCCGTCGCGGCGACGACTCACAGCAAAGAGGGTTTGAACGAGATGACGTACAACCGCTGTGTAGGGACACGGTATTGTTCGAATAACTGTCCCTACAAGGTGCGACGATTCAACTTTCTTGACTACCACAGCGAATTGCGTGAAGAGCCGTTGCTGCAGTTATTGCCGAACCCCGAGGTGACAGTTCGTAGTCGCGGAGTAATGGAGAAATGCACGTACTGCGTGCAGAGAATCAGCGCGGCGCGGATCAACGCGGAACTGCACGATCGCCCGATTGCCGACGGTGATGTCGTCACAGCCTGCCAAGCAGTCTGTCCGACGCGGGCCATTTCGTTCGGAAACATTCGCGACTCGCAGAGTGCCGTGGCGACCGAGAAGCAGTCCGCGTTGTCTTATAGCTTGCTGTCGGAGCTGAACACTCGTCCCCGCACGACGTACCTGGCATCGCTGCGCAACCCCCACCCCGATCTGGCTAAGGACTGAAGATGTCGGTTCCAGCCGTCGAACAAAAACCACCATTGCCTGCCGCGCATGCCGTGACTGACAGGATCACTTCGGTTGTCCTGCAAAGACGGACGCCCGTGAACTGGTATCTGGCATTCGCGTTTTCATTCACTTGGACGCTGGTTCTGTTCGTGTCGGTGACATGGTTGTTCATCAAGGGAATCGGGATCTGGGGAGTCAACGTTCCCGTTGGCTGGGGATTTGCGATCGTCAACTTCGTCTGGTGGGTGGGAATTGGTCACGCGGGGACGTTGATCTCGGCGATCCTGCTGTTGTTTCATCAGGAATGGCGCACGTCGATCAATCGATTTGCCGAAGCGATGACGTTGTTTGCGGTGGCATGCGCGGGGTTGTTCCCGCTGATCCACATGGGCCGGCCGTGGTTCTTCTACTGGATGATCCCGTATCCGGCAACGACGGGAGTGTGGCCGCAGTTTCGCAGCCCGTTGATGTGGGACGCGTTTGCTGTCGGCACGTACGCAACCGTATCGTTACTGTTCTGGTACATCGGGTTGATCCCTGACCTGGCGACGATTCGAGACCGCTGTCGGTCACGCAGCGGTCAAATCATTTATGGAGCCCTGGCACTCGGCTGGCGCGGGTCGGCGCGGCATTGGAAGCGTTATCAGGACGCATATCTGCTGATGGCCGGTCTGGCGACGCCGCTGGTCGTTTCGGTGCATACGATCGTCAGTTTTGACTTCGCGATGGCCATTGTCCCCGGTTGGCACGGAACGATCTTTCCACCCTACTTCGTCGCGGGTGCGATCTATTCTGGCTTTGCGATGGTGCTGACGATCGCGATTCCGCTGAGAATTGCGTTTCAACTTCAAGATCTGGTCACGGACTGGCACCTCGACAATCTGGCAAAAGTGATGTTGGCGGCGGGTCTGGTAGTCGCCTATGGGTATCTGATGGAGCATTTCGGGGCCTGGTACAGCGACGAAACGTACGATCGGTTCCTCATCTGGAATCGACAAACGGGGCCCTACGCTACGATTTACTATGCCCTGCTCATCTGTAATATCGCGATTCCGCAACTGTTGTGGTCAACCCGAGTCCGGAAGAACACGCTGCTGCTGCTGGCGATCGCCCTGGTGGTCAATGTCGGGATGTGGCTGGAACGGTTCGTCATTGTCGTCACCAGTCTTCATCGCGATTACCTGCCCTCCTCGTGGGGTATGTACTATCCGACAATCTGGGACTGGGCGACTTTGTTCGGATCGATGGGTCTGTTCGTGACGCTGTTGCTGTTGTTCATCCGCTTCCTGCCGATGATTTCGATCTCGGAGGTGCAGGAAATGGTTCATGATCAAGCGGCCTCGCCCGAGGAGGTCGCATGATTCCTCGGACAAGCACCTACGGTCTGCTGGCAAGATACTCGGATACGACGGCCCTGTTGAAGGCCGCGGAAGGTCTGACGGCTCATGGTTACAAGCAGATCGATGCTTACACGCCCTTCCCTGTGGAGGGACTGGCTGAGGCAATTGGTGTCAAGAAGACGGGCATGTCACTGGTAGTCCTGCTGGGTTGCCTGTTTGGAGGTGTGGTTGGATTCACGATGCAGTGGTGGGTGGCGGTTGTCGCATACCCTTTGAATATCGGCGGGAGGCCGTTAAATAGCTGGCCTTCGTTCCTGCCGATCACGTTCGAATTAACGATCCTGGGCGGTGCGCTATCTGCCGTGCTGGGAATGCTGGCATTGAACGGCCTACCGTGCCTCTATCATCCGCTTTTTGATGTCGAGGCCTTCCGTCACGCCACTTCGGATGGGTTCTTTATCTGTATCAAGGCGACTGATCCACTGTTTGATTCAGACAAAGTAAAGCAACTTCTGACGGACTCGAACGCAACTGAGGTGTGGGATGTTCCCGCGAGCCTGTAGGTCGTGCCACCAGGGACGTGAAATGTCACACGCTATTCGCCGCGTGCGCATGGTCGCGTTATCGCTATTTGTCGCGCCAATGATTGCGGGATGCCAGCCTCATATGGTCGATCAGCCACGCGTTGACACGTTGCAGTCAAGTGCGGCGTTTCCTGATGGATTGGGACAACGCTCTCCCGTGGCCGGAACAATCGCCCGCGGTAGGCTACCGAATGAAAGCCCGGAAGAAACCGGTCTGCGCGACGGCAAAACCGTGGAGCGAAACCCGCTGGAAATCTCAGAAAAGCTGCTGAAGCGAGGCCAGCAACGATTCACGATCTACTGCGCGCCGTGTCACGGAGCGGCCGGATTTGGCGATGGTATGGTCGTACAACGAGGCTTCCCCGCTCCACCTTCGTACCACATCAGCCGATTGCAAACAGTTCCGGACGGCGAAGTGTTCAAAGTCATCTCGCAGGGCCGCGGTCGGATGCCGCCCTTTGGAAGGCGGATCGAGCCACAAGATCGGTGGGCGATCGTCGCTTATATACGATCGTTGCAACTTAGCCAGTCGGCGGACTTCACCAATCTTCCCGAGATCGACAAAGTGCCGTTCGATTCTGGCAAGGTGGGTGCTCCATGAGTCATCCCGCCTTCCAAGCTGATGCAGAGGACAGGTTGCGAAAGCTCCAGCAGTGTTCTCTAGGCGCAGCCGCTGCGGGGGCGGTTGCGTGCGTTGTGCTGGCCTTTCTATTTCCTTCAAGCTTCTGGCCGACGTACCTGGTCTCTGTTCTGTTTGTCGCGGGCATCGGTCTCGGCTGCCTGGGTTTGTCGCTCCTTCACCAGATGACTGGTGGTCAGTGGGGGCTGGAAATCGCTCGTCACCTGGTCGCCGGAACGGCCACCGTCGCTCTAACCGTGCTGTTGTTCTTGCCGTTGGTCGTTGGGGCAACACACATCTATCCGTGGCTCGATTCGGCGCGTGCCACTGAGCTTCTCAACCGGCACCAACGGATCTATTTCGAAGCCTGGGCTTGGGGCGGCCGAACGATTATTTACCTCGTCGTATGGGGACTGTTGTCATGGATGGTCGTACGCCGTTACCGGTTGCTGAATCGGAGTGGCTCGATAAATCAATGGTGTGCGACGCCACGGCTAAGTGCACTGGGGTTGCTCGCGCTGAGTCTAACGACGACGTTTGCGATGATCGATTGGGTGATGTCGCTTGAGCCCCGGTGGATGTCCACAATCTTTGCA
>CBIHQO010000299.1:0-7571 GCA_966211735.1 uncultured Schlesneria sp. | reverse complement strand
ACTCTGGGCGTGGGGCGGGGCGGGCCTCCGCCCCCCGCCTACACGGCCGACCGAAGGTCTCCAGCCTTCCTGATCGCGCTCGGTGCCTGGCTCTGAGTCGAGAAAAGGAGACCTGCGGTCAGGCGTTTCGACGGGGTCGGGAAACCCGCGCCGAATTGGGTATTCTCAACCACGCTGCCATTCAGTCCACATACAGCATCTCGCTGGCGTTCAGCACCGCCAGACAAACTTCGACCCAGGCTGCCGCCACGTATCGATCGGCCTGGAGATCGAGTTCATACGGCAGCGCCAGTCGTTCCACACTCCGCTTTTCTTTCAACAAGGCATCCTGTTCGTCGAGAATAAACCGAAGGATTCGCGCCGTTTCCTCGGACGTTGGCCGACGCGCGTACGCTCGGCGGAATAAGCGATCGATCGGCGTTTCGGACTCTGTCGACTCGCGCAGGATCTCGCCCGCCAGATGCCGAGCCGCCTTCAGTGCCAGTTCACTATTCAGCAGCAGCAGCGACTGAGTCGGAGTTGTCGAGCGGTTGCGGACCGCACAACTGGCATTCGCATCGGGACGATCGAAGACTTCGAACAACGGATAACGCAGATTTCGTCGAGCGAACAGGTAGACGCTGCGGCGATCATGATCGGCCGCGCGCGGGCTGGTGACCCACTGCCCTTTCAAGAGCGTCTCGACCAACTCCGGTGGCAACGGCGGCATCAAGCCCGCACCACCCCGCTCATCTGTCAGCATTCCCGACACCTGCAGCATCGCATCGCGAATGGACTCCGCATCCAATCGCCGCCGAGTTCCGCGACTGTACAGCACGTTGTTAGGATCAAGCTGCAGACGACGAGCCCACTCTGCGTCCCCCGCTGGCATGCGGCTCGCCTGACGATAGGTCGCCGACGTCACGATCTGACGATGCAGCCACTTCAGATCCCATCCATGAGACTGAAACTCGGACGCGAGCCAATCGAGCAACTCGGGATGCGACGGCTCCGCATTCAACAAACCGACATCGCTGGGAGTATCGAACAAGCCTCGCCCGAAGTGATGCTTCCAGACTCGATTCACGATCACCCGCGCCGTCAACGGGTTATTTGGACGAGTCAACCATTGAGCAAACGCGGCTCGTGGCGACATTCCGTTCGTCGGTGCGTCCCCAATCGCCTTCTCGCTGGCAATGCGAGGAAACGCCGCTTCGATCTTCGGTCCGGCTCGACGATGATCGCCCCGAATCCAGAACCGGGCTGGAATCACGTCGCGCTGTTGCTTCAACTGCGAATACGGGGCATCCCGTTTCAGCACGGGGACGCCGGTTTCGAAGACCGCACGCAGTCGATAGAAATCGGCCTGGCTGATCGGATCGTACTTGTGATCGTGGCACTCGGCACAACCCAGTTGTAGCCCCAGAAAGACCGCTCCGACTGTCGCTGTCATCTCGTTCAGCATCAAATGCCGACGCTCGAACTGATCGTTGATATCAGGCATGTCCGGCCCCGACAAGCAGAACATCGTCGCCACCGCTTCCGATCCCTCGCCCAATTCATCGCCGGCAATCTGCAGTTGAGCGAAGCGATCATAAGGCATGTTCTCATTGAGCGCCCCAATCACCCAATCGCGGTATTTCCAGGCGTCGACGCGCACCTTGTCGTGTTCAAACCCGTCAGTCTCCGCGAACCGAGCCAAGTCGAGCCAATGTTGCCCCCAGCGTTCACCATAACTGGGCGAGGCCAGCAAACGCTCCACCTGACGCTCATAGGCATCGGCGGCAGTATCCGATTCGAAGTCGGCCAACTCAGCCGGAGTCGGGGGCAAGCCAATCAAATCGAACGACAACCGCCGCAACAGCGTAGCTCGATCTGCTTCGGCGGTGGGCGTCAGAGTCGCCGATTCCAAACGTGAGCGAACGAAACTGTCCAACGCATTCCGCGGCCATTCGCGTTGTCGCACTGCCGGCAACGCCGGTCGAACCACCGCGCGAAAGGCCCAATGATCACGATCCGCATCCGTCAGCGGCGACTCGGTAACGATCAGTTCTTCTTCAATCTCCTTGCGAACAACCGGCGCAACATCCTCCTGACCGATTACCAATGTCGGGAACCAGCCAACAATCGCGATCAGGAGGCACGCTTCTTGTAGGTTATGCTTCAGCATAACTCTTCCCTTTTGAACTTCTGAGCGGAGGCGTCAGCCCCCTGGCCCATCTATGGCCCAACGCCGCCTACCAAGACTGGGGACTCACACCCCGCTTAGACAAGGATGTCCTTCACCACCTCAACATCATCCGACGGACCATTCAGCCCGTTATGAAAATACGACAACGAGTGCGGATCCAGTCCCAGCAGATGCAGCAACGTCGCATGGAAATTACGCACATGCACCGGCCGTTCTGTCGCTCGCAAGCCCACCTCGTCGGTCGCCCCGTACGCGATCCCCGCTTTGACCCCGCCACCAGCCAGCCACACCGAATAACCCCACGGATTGTGGTCTCGGCCCGTCCCTTGTTCGCTCATCGGCATGCGACCAAACTCGCCACCCCAGATCACCAGCGTGTCGTCCCATAGGCCGCGTTGCTTGAGGTCCGTCAGCAGTGCGGCGACAGGCTTGTCGGTCGCCCGGCACATTTGGGTGTGGTTCTTCATCACATCGTTGTGGGCATCCCAGCCATTCGTATCGCCCGAGTAAACCTGTACGAATCGAACGCCCCGTTCCGCCATTCTTCGTGCCAGCAAACATCGCTGACCAAAGTCTCGAGTCTCCTTCTGATCGAGTCCGTACATCGCCTGCGTCTCGGCGGTCTCGCCTGCCAGATCAACCAGTTCCGGTGCCGCGGTCTGCATCCGATAGGCCAGTTCGTACGCCCGCATGCGAGCGGCCAGTTCGTCGTCGTTGTCGCGCAGGGCCAGGTGATCCTGATTCAGTTGCTGGATCAGATCGAGCGTCGATCGTTGCTGCGCCGTGCTGATTTGCGGCTGCGGCCGCAGATGCAGTATCGGCTGCGACCCCGCTCGCATGGTCACCCCCTGATAATTCGCCGGCAGATAGCCACTTCCCCACGCCGGCGGTCCCCCTTTGACACCACCACTGGGATCGGGCAACACGACGAACGCAGGCAGGTCACGATTCTCGCTCCCCAAGCCATAAGAAACCCAGCTACCGACACTCGGCCGTCCCATCAGGATGTTGCCGGTGTTCATCTGATAGACGGACTGCGGATGATTGACACTGTCGCCGTGCATGCTGCGGATCACGCACAGTTCGTCGGCATGGCTGGCAATCTCGGGCAGGAATTCACTGACCGGCAGACCCGATTCACCGCGCTGTTGAAACGGCTTGACCGGCGCGAGTAACGGATTCTCGGCCACCTTGCGGCGCGTCATCACACTGCCAAAGCTGTCGGGCAGCGGCTTGCCCGCGTAGCGGATCAAGTCCGGCTTCGGATCGAACAGGTCAACATGACTCGGCCCGCCATGCATGAACAGCCAGATCACTCGTTTGACGCGCGGAGCGAAATGCGGCTGCGGCCCCATGTCCGCCTGAGCAGCCTTTTCACCACCCAGGCTGCGGCCGTCATCGGCCAATAGCGACGCCAGAGCGATCGCACCAAACCCACCCCCTGCTTGCGACAAGAAGGCACGGCGAGAAGATGTCTCTACGCTTGGGATAGGATGCATGCAAAAGGCCTCTTCCCGTAGGTTATGCTTCAGCATAACTTCTTCCAACGACATTGCGTTGTATGCAGCATAACCCGCAGCACAACAGGTGCAATCTCTATCCCAGAACCTCGGCCAGCGACACCAGTCGCCCCTTTTCTTCGAGCGACTTCGCACCCGCATGAATAATCGCCGTCACCTCCAGAATCTCCTGCTGAGGTACCGGTTCCACTCCCGTCCGCACCATTTCCAGAAACACCTGCGCCATCCGAACAATCTGATAGTGGTGGCCAAACCAGTAATCGTCTTCGATCGCCGGAGTGTATTCGTAGGTCTTCTTCGTGAAATGGACCGAGGTGGAACAGTAAAACTTGGCGATATCCGGTCGACCGCACCAGACTTCGGCAGGCATCCGATCGGGATAGGTCAGCAATGCGTGGCAAGTGTTTTCGCGAGCGTACATGCTGACCGCTTCGACCCCGGCACCACACAATGTGACCGCCATCCAGACCGGATGCTGTCCGTAGACGAACCACGACGGATGCGAATACCCTCCCCCCTGGCTGGCGATCACATACTGCAGCGGCCCATATTCGCCCGACGCCTTCATTCGCAACGCCGTCTCGGTGCCCCATTGATGCCGAAACAAGCTCGACGACATGATCGGAGCTGCATGCTCCTTCGCGAATTGCAGGATCTTGCGCGTGTTGGCCACTGTGCCGCCAATCGGCTTGTCGCAGAACGTCGGCAATCCACGAGCCAAACCGGGTGCGACCAGATCAAAATGATCTTCACCACGCCCCGAGGCATCACCCATCCAGACCGCATCCACTTCGCCCACCATCGCTTCTAACGATGTGGCGACCTGAACGCCCGGGAATGCCTCCGCAAACATCGCGGCACTCGCCGGATCCGCATCATAAACATGAGTAATCCGCGTCCCGGCAAAAGGAACGACATTGAAGTTCGTGCGTGGATTGCGGAAGTACTGCTCATAAATTCGAGCTGACCCTGGGTCAAGATACTTCTTGATGACATCCAGATTCACCGTCGGATGAAAGGGATGAGCGAAGTGCCACGTATGACCATTTGTCTTCTGTGGCTTCCCGCCGATGCTGGCCGAGACGACGCCGATGCGAATCGGCTTGTCCGCTGCCGACTCCGCAGTTCCATCCGAAGCTCCGATCGCTTGAGATGCCGCGATGAGACTTCCTGATGTGAAAAGAGCTCGGCGTGAGAACCGGGCGTCGTTGGCTGCATTCGCCGGCATCGGGACTCTCATTTTTGCCTATAAATCGGCTGCAATTCGCACGAATAGTGTATTTGAAAACCACCCTGAAACCGCTGCCACCAGCAGTCGCACCAAGGCCCCGAATCTTCAACAACTCCACGAGTAAACGGGTGCTCCAGCGATGAACTCTCCCAAACTGAAGTCATCGCAAAAGTGACTGCATTGACCGTCGTTCCAAAAGCCGCGCGTGTTTGTTCCCGGTCGAATCCGACGGCCCAATGCTCTCCGGGCTCATTGTCATCCCTCTGCCAGCGATTCCATAGCTCTGCCCCAACGCGTGTAAAGCTGATAATACCCGCCACTGATTCGCCACGAATTTCTCTCAGGATCTCGCGGCTGAACAGGCCAGCGACAAGAACGTAACCCTCTCGGTGCAGTTCACTCCTCATTTTGTCTTCGAACTCTGTCGTGACGACCTGAATCCAGCCTTGCTGAAAGCACCTGTCAACGGCATCCTCTGCGACGCTCGAACGATGAGCCAAGCTGCTTCGTTCTTCGACTTGACCGTAGTCGAAGTGGATCGCTTGAAAAATGGCGAGATCGTGCGGATGCAACCCTAGATCATGCGCTCTTTGAGCGTCCACGATGTTGGTGCTGTTAAGACCATCTTGGAATCCGTAGACGCAGTTCCAATCTTCAGGATTGTCATTGATGGTCATACGACACTCTCCCGATGTGACTCGGCGACCTTACGCCAGGATCTGCTGAATCACATCCCCGCGACTGATTGGGATCGGGCGACCGAGTGTGTCGTGGATCTCGGATCCGGGGTCCAGGCCCAGACAGTGGAAGATGGTGGCGGTCAGGTCTTGCGGTTGGACTCGGCCCGACGCCGGATAGGCGCCGATGGCATCGGATGAACCATGGACCACGCCACCTTTAATCCCGCCACCCGCCATGGCGACCGAATACACATGACCCCAATGGTCACGGCCGCCCGCTCCGTTGAAGCGCGGCGTACGACCGAATTCGGCCATGCAGACCACCAGCGTGTCGTCCAGCATGCCGCGCTGTTCCAGATCGTGGATCAATGCCGACATCGCTTGATCAGCAGGCGGAGCGAGCACGGTCTTTAATCGTTGAGCTTCCCGCGCATGGCTATCCCAGCAAGGGGCGTCAGACGGTTCATCCGCACCGCGGTACCAGTTGACTTGAACCAGCGAGACCCCTGCTTCGACCAGCCGGCGACCTAACAGCACACTTTGACCAAACTGATTGCGACCATAACGATCGCGCACCTCGGCCGATTCCAGATCGAGCTGAAAGGCTTGGCGTGAGTCATTCGAATTCAGCACATTGAAAGCTTGCTCGGCCAACCGACCATAGCCGTTCTTACTGCCCGCTTTCTCCGTCGCATCCAGTCGCTGGTTGACGTGATCCAGCAACGTCCTGCGTCCCGCCAGGCGATGATCCGAGATCTCCGCGTTCAACGTCAGTTCATCCACGCGAAAGCCAGGATCGGCGGGTTTGCAGTTCAACAACCAGGGTTCGACGGATCGACCCAGGAAGCCCGCGTCCTGTCCCGGCCAGACGCTGCCATCTGTATTGAAGATCCGGTGCGGCAACCTGATCGAGGACGGTAAGCTGCCGCGATCGGGAACCAGCTTGCGGACGATCGAGCCGATGTTGGGATGGTCATTCGGAAAGCCGGGATTGGCATTCTCAAAATTCATCGGCGCATGCGGCTGACCGGTCATCATGTAATAGCCGCTGGACGAATGCGCGTTGTCATTGCTGGAGACGGCTCGCAACACCGCCAGTCGATCGGCCAGTTGCGACATTCGCGGCAGCAGTTCGCAGAATTGAGTCCCCGGCACGCTGGTGCTGATCGGACCAAACTCGCCCCGCACTTCTTTCGGAGCGTCCGGCTTGGGATCCCACGTCGAATGCTGCGGAGGTCCCCCCATCAGAAACAGCACGATACACGACTTGGCTCGCTTCGCGCCCGCTTGTGCAACGGGCGCAGTCTCGGCCCAAGCCTGGCGCTGCCGCGCCAGAAATGGCAAGCTCAGCCCGAACGCCCCCAGACCACCAACGCGCAGGATCTCACGACGGCTGATCCCATCGCACAGTCGATTCTGTTTCCCGAAGATGCTGAACATCGGCTGACCCTCAAGGCGGCGGAATCATGTCCACAGATTGTGACCGAATCCGGCATCTGCATCAACATCGGTCAATACGTAGCAGCCTCGCTCGCGAAAATTGAGTTCGACATTCCGGCGCAACGCGACGACGCAATCGTCCATATAAATAGACGTTCTCCGTGTGCCGTGTTTTCTCCTCTTCTCAATCTGAGATTTGAAATATTTGAGATTTGAGATCATGCCTCTGCCCACTCGCCTCGGAACGCCAGTTCCGCAACCGCCAATCGGGACCTCAACAAGCATTCTCGCGCACACTTGGTTTGAAACTTCGATCTGTCACAAAACACGCACTTTTTTGAGCTAAACCGCCAAAAACAGGCCTATTTTGTCCCCCAATGTCAAAAGTTGTCCTGGGGTGTCAAAAACTGACAGTGACGGTCGGCTTCGCGGGCGAGCATCCACCCGCGAGCGACGAGACATTTCGCAGAAAATGGCAAAATATCCAAAACACCGTCTAGCTCGACTCACGCAAGATATGGCATAACGAA
>CBIHQO010000298.1:0-7580 GCA_966211735.1 uncultured Schlesneria sp. | reverse complement strand
TCAGTGTAGTCATCCGATGGCAGATGGCCAGTGACAGTCCTTGATCCATCTCAGACATCGTTACGGAAAATTCGCTCCATCACGGAGTAGTTGGCGTCTCGAAGTCCCAGGCATGCATATGCTTCCTGGGCCTTTCGGTTGTGGGTTTCCACATACAACCGCACGCCGATTACATCAGATGAACAGAGTGCCAACGATTCCAGATGCTGGTAAAGAGCCCGGAATATCCCCTGCTGGCGAAACTCGGGAAGCACGTAGACACTTTGTAACCACCAGATCTCGCCATTGCGCCAGTCACTCCATTCGCGCGTGTGCGCCATCTGACCGACCACGGCACCTTTGCTGACGGCAACGAAGTAACGCCCACGATGTTGATCCGCGAGGAAGGCCTTCACTCCAGCCTGAATCGTCTCAGGATTTAAGAGCTTCCCCTCAGTCTCTGAAGCCAGGCGAGTGTTGAAATCGGAAATGACTTCGCAGTCGTCGCTGGTTGCGAGTCGGATTTGACATGGAGGTGGTGTCATTGAAGAGCTCTTTGAGACGGACTGGTGATTTCGCGATGCGCGATTGCGAGGAATTGGTGAACGGCAATTTTTCAGGCAACTTCACGCCTTAATCTCTTCGCATTCGCTGCAGTCGTTACGCACGGCGCGGAAGCGCCCTCACAGTCTGACGAATGCGGTGGTGAGTCGCCAATCGGCAAAACTTGCCGAGTGAAAATGGCGATATTGATTCGCGTGAGGAAACTTTGCCGGGGATTGGCGCTCTACAACTCCCCATCGGACATGCATCGATATTTCAGTGACAAAGTCCCGTTGCCGGGACTGAACCGATGCCCAGGATGCAGAAACAGGTCCAGGAAGACCCGCGTCAACAAAAGAACTCCCTATTCGCGGATCGAAGGAGTCATCGTGTACACATCAGAAGGTGCGAAAATGCGATCCATTGAGAATCAACTGGCAGAACAGCAGAAACAATCGTGGCTCATGCTGGTGGCCGGGATTACGGCAGGCTTCATCGGCCTGCACTTCATGATGGCGCGACCGCTGGTCCGCCAGATTGCCCAGATGCAGCAGAACATGGCCCAAGTCGAACAACGGATGCAAGATCTGGTCGGCGCTCGAGACTCAGTGTGGGAGGCGAATAGCCTGCTCTCCAGCCTGAAAGCACAGCAGGGGCAGATTTCGGATGCTCGCGGAGCACTGCAGAATATTCGCGAATTACGTAGCGATTTGATCGAAGAAGCCAGCCACAACGCTCAAGCGACAAATTCATTGGATCTCGTCGCGAAATTGCAGTCGCAACTGATTGATCAACAGCCCGTCGTGGAAGCGGCCGGCGAATCATTTGAGCAAATGAAGTCGTTGCAAAGCCTTCTGGCGGAGCAGGTTGACTCCAATAAGGCCGCGGGAATCACGCTGGCTGAAATGATCGCCATGAAAAATGAGATCCGACAGCAAGCGAAAGATCTCGAAGAAACCCGCAGCGCCCTCAAACAAATGATTAACGTTGCGGCAGAGTTGCGACAGCAGAACGAAGGGATGGCGCTTGCCAATCGTGGACTCGACGGCTTGTCGACCTTGAAGAACGGTTTGACGAAGGCCGCCGAAGATCTGGAATCCGCCCAAGCGGTTTCGGACCAACTCGTTTCCTTGGAACGACGTCTCGCTGAAGGGGGACAGTCCGTCGATGTCGCCACAGAACGAGCTGGACAGTTGATCGCCTTGAACAAGAAACTCGACGATCAAAATCTAAACGTCGCGACGTCACAAAAGAATTTGGACGGTTTGATTGGAATTCAGCAGCACCTGGTTGGCCAGTCCAAGTCGCTAGGCGATGCGATTCAAACTCTGGAAGTCATGAACGGGTTCCAGGATGAGTTCATTACGCAGATCCAAGTGCTTGGCGAGATGCATCGTAGTTTGCTGGAAATCAGCATGATGGAGAATACACTTGCCAAAGTGTCGCGGATGATAAAGCCACTGGCAGAACTCGGAAATCTGCGTCGGCTGAGCGATGAGGAGCTGCGTCAGGCGGCCCGGTTAATTCTGGATGGGAGAACGGCAACCCGCATTTCGAAGCACACGCCGACTTCGCAGCCCCAGCCGATCGATGCAACCTCAAGCCAGACGGTCGAAAAAACTCCTCTCGTGCCAGCCCCTGATGACATGGAATAGCTGACCGCCAGGAAAAATTGACGATCCATAACTTGAGTGTGCGACGAATGTTTCGTCGCACACTCAAGTTTTTATTCTTTGGCAGAACGACTGTGATCTCCTTGCCTGATGCGACGATCGGGAAGATCAGGGAGGACGGGTAAAATTTTACCGTTGCTGAACACAAGTCCGTGGCCAGCCGACTATTTTGGACGATCAAAACGATAACGGTCCGTCTGCGCTTCTCAGTTGTGGGGGGAATGACGGGCTAATAGAATGTCCGGATTCGCGTTTTCCGCGACTTCATTGAATAATGGCACCGTTGGATACTTTGGATGCGATTCCTGCTGATTGACCGGATTACGGAACTTGTGCCGCACAAGTCGATCTCGGCGGTCAAGAACCTTACACTTGCCGAAGAGTATCTCGCGGATCATTTTCCCGGCTTTCCGGTGATGCCCGGCGTCTTAATGCTGGAAACATTGGTTCAAGCTGGCGGGTGGTTAATCCGTGAATCCGAAGACTTTGCTCACAGCGCGATCCTGCTCAAAGAGGTTCGAGCAATTCGGTATAACAATTTTGTCTCGCCAGGAAACACCTTGAAGGTCGACCTGACGGTTCGTAAGCAAGAAGGCGCGATTTGGGATTTTAACGGCAGCGGGACGGTTAACGGGGCTTCGGCAGTTTCGGCCCGACTGATCCTGGAGGCGTTCAACCTGGGCGATAAAAACCCCGAGATGCAGTCGTCGGACGACGCTCGCCGGGAAGTATATCGTGGTCTATTCAAACAGATTTGGAAGCCAGTCGCCTGACGTTTTGGGACGCCTGACTCACTAAGGATATTGTCTTGATGTTGATGAATCTTGCCGGACGGACAGCATTGGTGACTGGTGGCAGCCGCGGTATCGGTCGGGCCATCGTTTGCAGCCTCGCCGAAGCAGGGGCAAAGGTCGCTTTTGTTTATCAGTCGAACCGTGATGCCGCTGATAAATTGGCTGCTGAACAGACCGCTCTCGGACGCGAAGTAATTGCCCTGCAGGCAGATGTCAGCAAGAAAAACGAAGCCGATGCCGTCGTTGAACAGGTCTTGGCGAAATGGGAAAAGATCGACATTCTGGTCAACAACGCCGGCATTATCCGTGACAAACCGATCCTGGCGATGTCCAGCGAGGATTGGCAGTCGGTGATCGATACAAATTTGACCAGTGTCTTCAATTTCTGCCAGGCAGTCGTTCGGCCAATGATGCAGGCGCGTTATGGCCGAATCATTAACATGTCCAGTGTCTCGGCAGACTTTTCGAATCCCGGCCAGGCCAACTATGCCGCCAGCAAGGCAGGTATCGAAGGTTTTTCACGCTGCATGGCGACAGAATATGCCAAGCGTGGAATCACCGTGAATTGCGTTGCGCCCGGATTTATTGAAACGGACATGACAATCGCGGTGGTGAACGCCGCAGGTGATAAGATCAAGAACGCGATTCCGGTGAAGCGCTTGGGAAAACCGGAAGATATCTCATATGCGGTTTTGTTTCTGGCGGCATCGGAAGCCAGCTACATCACCGGTCAGGTAATTAAAGTTGATGGAGGACTGACGTTGGGCGGAATGGGCTGAGACCCCTCCTCCAACCAGTCTAACGGTATTATGGGTTTGATTGATACGTGCGTTGCCCCGGCGATCAGTCATCAGTTTTGGGGCCAAATTGGCGGACAAGGTCGTGGCATTGTCCCGACTCGTTCCGCAGGAGAATCTTGGATGCCTTCACGCGACGAAATCTTCGAGAAAGTCAAAACAACACTGGTCGACGCCTTGGGTCTGGACGAAGACGAGGTCAACGGCACTTCACGGCTGAAGGCCGACTTGGGTGCCGAATCAATCGACTTCCTCGACATCGTCTTCCGCCTTGAAAAGAATTTCGGCATCAAGATCCCACGGAACGAACTGTTCCCGGAAAGCTTGTTCACCGCAGATTCTGGCTTCGCCGAAAACGGCCGTGTCACCGACAAGGGGATCGCCGAACTTCGCACGCGATTACCACATGCCGACAAAGACACCATTGAAGCGTTGGCGAAAGATCCTCGGATCGAGAATGTCGAGGACTTGTTCACCGTGAACATGGTCGTCAATTTTCTGACAGCCAAGCTGAACGGTTAATTGCGGCTGCGAAGGGTATCGAATGCGCTGGTTCTGGATTGACCGATTCACTGAATTCAAAAGTGGATCTCATGCCACGGCGATTAAAAACGTTACCTTGGCCGAGGAACACCTGCATGACCATTTGCCGGGGTTCCCGGTCATGCCCGCATCATTGATGCTGGAAGGAATGGCGCAGACGGGCGGGATCCTGTTGGGCGAAAGCAATCAATTCGTCCATATTGTGATCTTGGCAAAAGTGCCCAAGATGACGTTTCACGGTTGGGTCTGCCCCGGGGATACGCTGCTTTACTCAGCGAAGCTGACTCAAGTGAGCGACGAAGGGGGAATGGTCGAAGTGAAAGCCCATGTCGGTGAGCGACTGGTTGCCGAGGGCGAGATTGTGTTCGCGCATGTTGACGATGCCGCCAATGGCGGGGCGAAGATCGACCAAAAGAACTTCGTGTTTCAAATTCTGCGGAACGTGATGGATGTCGGCAAAGCAGGTAACGGGACCGGTGCGTAAGTTCGCATCCGGGATGACTTCGCCGGAAATGGGCCGGTTCCCGAACTGCTCCGCTTGCCGGAAGACTGAATCGTGTCACCATTGACCGGGCGCGATGGCATTGTTCCGCAGTTATTGACGAGGAATTCGCGATGAGACGACGAGTCGTAGTCACTGGAATGGGGGCCGTCACACCGATCGGCCGGACCATTGAAGAAATGTGGAAGTCGCTTCGCGAGGGGAAAAGTGGGATTGGTTTGATCACCCACTTCGATGCGTCTCACTTTCCCACGAAATTCGCTGCTGAAGTCAAAGACTTCGATCTTGGCAAGTATGTCGAAGATCCGAAGCGATTCCAGTTCTCGGGACGCAACATCCGGTTTGCGGTGGGCGCTGCGAAGCAGGCGATGGACGATTCGGGAATTCTCGACTCCAAAATGGACCCGTCGCGATTGGGGATTTACCTGGGCGCGGGTGAGGGACAGCAGGATTTCCACTTGGTGATGGGACTGATCGCAGAATCCCAGCACGAGGGGCAGGTCAATCTTGAGTCATTCACGCGGGCCGGACTGCAACGCCTGCATGCGCAGACCGAATTAGAGCAGGAACCCAACATGCCGGCCGGACACCTGGCGGGCTTGTTTGATGCTCAAGGTCCAAACCTCAACTGTTTGACGGCCTGCGCCGCTTCCAGCCAGGCCATTGGCGAGGCGACGGAAATCATTCGTCGCGGCGATGCCGATGCCATGCTATCGGGCGGAGCCCATAGCATGATCCATCCGTTTGGCGTGACGGGGTTCAACCTGCTGACTGCACTGTCGACCCACAACGAAGATCCTCAAGGAGCATCACGTCCGTTCGATCGCGACCGAGATGGGTTCGTGCTGGGCGAAGGGGCGGGCATGGTCGTCCTGGAAGAACTCGAGCATGCCAAGAAACGCGGAGCTCGAATCTACGGTGAGGTCATCGGTTACGGTTCAACGGCCGACGCTTACCGAATTACAGACATCCATCCCGAAGGACGCGGGGCAGTCGCCTGCATTCGAATGGCGATGCGAGACGCCGGTGTCAATCCCGAGGATATTCAATACATCAATGCCCACGGGACCAGCACCGAAGTCAACGACAAGGTGGAGACTGCTGCCATCCGCCAAACGTTCGGTAGTGCCGCCTATAAGACTCCCGTCTCCAGCATCAAGAGTATGATGGGACACTTGATCGCGGCGGCAGGTAGTGTTGAGGCGATTACATGTCTTTTGAGTATTCGCGACAATGTCGTGCCTCCGACGATCAATTACACGACGCCGGATCCCGATTGCGATTTGGACTACATCCCGAATGCCGCCCGAGATTGGCCGGTCAAGCGGGCTCTGTCGAATAGCTTCGGATTCGGTGGGCAAAACGTATCGTTGATTTTCTCCGAATACGTTGCTTGAGGTTTCGGCCCTACGAGCGTTTGTTGTTGGGCATCTTAGACCTCAAGTGGTCTGCAGGAGAATCAGTTGTGGTGTGGTTACTTGTGGCGCTTGTCGTGCTCTTGGCTTTTGACTTGGCGGTGCGAGTTTACTACGTCCGGATCGTGCTCCGGGTGTTTGAAACAAAGCCGCCGTTCCGCGCTCACATTTTTCCGCCCGATCCCACGGCTGAAGCTCTTGAGTTCACCTCCAGCGACGGAGTGATCCTGCGGGGCAGTTTGCACCGACAACCAGACCGAACACCCAAAGGTTTGATCCTGTTCTGCCCCGAAACTGACAGCAGCCATTGGTCTGCCATGTCGTATTGTCACGCACTGATCCAAGACGGCTTCGATGTCCTGTCGTTCGATTTCCGTGGGCAGGGTGAAAGCGACGCCTCGCCGGGATACATCCCTAACCACTGGCCGACGATGTACGAGGTCGAAGACGTGCGAGCGGCGATCGACTTCATTTCGCGGCGTCCCGACCTGCAGAACCTTCCGCTGGGACTGATGGGGGTCAGCCGCGGTTCGACCCTGGCTTTGATTGCTGCGGCTGAGTGTCCAAGCGTGCGTGCGGTCTGCTGCGAGGGTGCCTATTCAACCGACTCGTTAATGCTGTACTTCATTTTGCACTGGTCGCGGCTATACGTTCCCGGTTGGATCAGGACACTGATTCCTCTCTGGCACTACCGCCTGACAATGAAAATGGTCCGGTGGACCAGCCGTATCTTGCGACAACGACCCTATGTCGTTCTGGAGCGTTGGCTGCCGCGGCTTCGCAATCGTCCAGTGCTCTTGGTTGCTGGAGAACGCGATAATTACGTCCATCCCGATGTGGCTCGTGAGCTTGTTCGGTGCATTCATTCTTCGGCTGCTGAAGTGTGGACGGTCCCCAGTGCAAAACACAACCGGGCTCGTGCTGTTGCTGCCGCTGAATACGACAGCCGTCTTACCGCATTTTTCTCACAATTGACGGCCTGATTTTCATATTGCGCCGCGATATCAGCACCGTTTCGATGCAACACGGTGCTTGACATCGCTGGCACTGCGGTGATAGTTTCAATTGGCATTTCCCGTCTCATCATCTTCATTCTGATTCACCGCAACTTGGGAAGCGTAATTCACTTTTTCGGGGCTCGTTCGAGCCGCTCAGTTGTCGATCTTCCCGCCGTATCGTATCGTTCCTTTCTCGTCGTTCTGATCGTTTCAAATGTGCTGATCGCTAAATTCATCGCGCTCCAAATACCGAACGTGCGGGCTGTTTTCTCGCTATGGTCATGGATCGATGATGAATCGTCGTTAAACTGGTAGTAAAAGCCTATTTTCGCAGGT
>CBIHQO010000297.1:0-7589 GCA_966211735.1 uncultured Schlesneria sp. | reverse complement strand
AATTGATCGAAATACATTCCGACAATTTGCGCTGGGCGAGCTGGACTCTTCGGTATTTACTGGACGTGATCGAGGTTCATCGTGCATCGGAATCCACGGGGGGTATGCAGTTTGCTACCAGCACATGATGGACGCAGTTTCTCCTCCCCTAACCCAAATTTGATGTCCGACTGGCCGGAGTTCGTTTGAATCAACGTTGATCTCCGGTCAAGCAATGTGTTCGTGACCGGTGACTTCGAACGTGATGACGCACGAAACAATTAAGAATCACAAAGTTGATCGCGAGAATCCTGCCCGGCAACTGGGTCGACAATCCTGGTACGCCTTGGGGTTGGTGGCGGGATTGATCGTTCTGCATCAATGCCTGCTTCAGCCTGGGCTGAACCTGCTGACTTCAGATGCGCCGGTGATCAATATCGCCGGTCGTCAACGAATGCTGTCGCAAAAGCTGGCCAAGGCGGCACTGGCGCGGGTGACTGCCGAGACTCCAGACGAACGAGAACTGCGAAGATTGGAACTGAATGCCACGCTCGACGAGTGGCGCGATGCGCATCAGAAGCTGAAAACCAACCGCGCCGACATTTTCTTCGGTGGATCGAGATCTCCGGAAATTGAACTAGGGTTCCGCGAATTGGAACCGCATTACTTGGCGATGGTGGACGCTGCGGAACAACTCGCGTCGGATTCGCAGGACGTGAACCTTCACGAGGCTCTCAACAGCTTGTTAAAGCACGAGCCAGAGTTCTTACGTCGGATGCACGGGCTAGTAGGAAGCTACGAGGAGGCGGCACGGCAACACGTGCGGCAATTGCAACGGCTCGGTTTGATCGTCATGGGGGTGATTCTGCTGACTCAGATCGGCTTACACTTGTTCGTGGTCCGACCCGCGGTGCAATTTGTGGGACGCGAGATCGAGCAGACAGAGGTGCAATACCAGAGGTTGATCGAATCGATGACCGATGGATTAGTCGTGTTCGATCCATCGGGGAATATCGAGTTTGCCAACCGTCGATTTGGAGGCATGCTTGGCCACGGTGCCGAAAGCTTGACCGGCAAACCCGCGTCTCTATTTATCGCCGATCCGGATCGACGCCGGTTTAGTGCGATGCTGTTCGATCCGCATTTGGAGACTGAACCCGTCGATCTTGTGATGCGGCATGTCGATGGACGCCTGATCGAAACGATGATCTCGCCTCAACGATTGCGCGATCATCACGGGGCACCACGAGGGTTGCTGCTGGTCGTGACGGACGTGACGGCGCGCAAGGCGATGGAACAACGCAGTCGATCGCTTCTCGATCAGTTGGCTCACGCTGACCGTTTACGAGCAATGGGCGCGATGGCGGCGGCATTGGCTCACGAAATCAACCAGCCGCTCGGCGCGATTGCGAATTATGCCGAGGGATGCTTGACGCGACTATCAGGGCCGGAGGTCGACTCACAGGACTTCGTCTTACCACTCGAGAAAATCTTGCGGGCCACTCATCGTGGTGCGGAGATTATTCGTCGCGCCCGAGGGTTCGTGCGACTGCGGCCTCACCGAATTACGCCCGAATCCATTAACGGCTTGGTCCATGAAGTGGAAGAGCTGTGTCGGCCGGAATCGCGCCGACGGGGAATCTCTTTGGAACTGCAGTTGGCTGTGGAGCCTCTAGTCATTCCTGTGGATGGGATTCAGATTCAACAGGTGCTGACGAATCTGATTCAGAATGCCTTCGCGGCAATGGAACAAGTCGAACCGTATCGTCGACGCATCAAAGTGACAACGTGCACGACTTCAACAGGCGAGATTGAGCTCGCTGTTGCCGATACCGGCCCTGGCATTCCAGCGGAAGGTGCGGAAGCCTGGTTCGAGCCATTCATCACAACTCGCGAAGAGGGGACCGGCATGGGACTGGCCATCGCCCGGAGCATTGTTGAAGCACATGGGGGGCGAATCTGGGCGGAAACCAACGGTGAGGGTGGAGCGATCTTCCGCTTTACCCTGCCCTTGGAATCACCTGTGGCTGATTTATCGGGAGAGAGCTTGCCCCTGATGGAGGTCGTCAGTCATGTCTGAACAGGTGCCGACCGTCTTTATCGTGGACGATGATCCGGATATGCGTGAGTCGCTGGAGTATCTGCGGGCATCGCTGTCGATTCCTACCAAGGCCTATGGTTCTGCGAATGCATTCTTGGCCGAATTCCAATCCTGGCAGCCCGGGTGCCTGGTCTGCGATGTCCGCATGCCCGATCTCAGCGGCCTGGACTTGTTCGAGCGCCTTAGAGCGATGGGCAGTCATCTTCCCGTGATCCTGATGACCGCGTTTGCCGATGTGCCGATGGCGATTCGAGCACTTCAGGCGGGCGTCGTCGAATTCATCGAGAAGCCGTTCAATGCTCACGTGATGCTGGAAAGAATTCAACGCGCCTTGGCTCAGGATGGCGAACGACGCGCCTCGGCGGCAGCCTGGGAAGAATTCGCGTGTGGCATTGCCGAGCTGACTGACAAGGAAAAGGAAACCCTGGGGCTGCTGCTGGATGGGGCATCCAACAAAGTCATGGCGGCGCGACTGGACATCTCCGAGCGCGCTGTCGAAATGCGGCGAGCATCAGTAATGAAGAAGCTGCAGGTGAATTCGCTGGCCGAGTTAATCCGACGCGTGACTCAGTTCGAATTACTGTTCCCTCAGAGTAAGCCGATCGGTCGAACGTAAGACGCGTGCAGGCGGACGTATACCGATCGGCTTGATTCGTCATCGCCATCCAGCGGATGGCGTCTGTTTGGGAGGGCGAGGCAGGAGCTTGGCCCTCCCAAGCACGAAGACACAGCTTCGTTCGGTCTTCTAGAGAATCAGCATCGCATCGCCATAGCTGAAGAAGCGATATCTCTCCGCAATCGCGGTCTGATAGGCCTCGCGGATCAGGTCGACCCCCGCGAACGCACTCACCAGCATCAGCAGCGTGGACTTGGGGAGATGAAAGTTTGTCAGCAGGACATCGACCCGTCGAAACTGGTAGGGAGGTCGAACGAACAATCGCGTCTCCCCGCTCCAGGCCTGCAGTGGAGTGTTATCGGCCGCTGCCGATTCGATGGTCCGTAAACTCGTCGTGCCGACGGCGACAACTCGGCCACCTGCAGTCCGAGTCGATTCGATTTTTTCGGCGGCTGGACTTGGCCATTCGCACCAATCGGAATGCATCTGGTGCTCGGCCAGGTTTTCGACCGCGACCGGGCGAAAGGTTCCCAGGCCGACATGCAACGTGACTTCCGTGCGTGTGATGCCAGCTTGCTGGCAGTGGTCCAGTAGCTCGGGAGTAAAGTGTAACCCCGCCGTAGGGGCGGCGACAGAACCGGTGTTCGACGAGAATACGGTCTGGTAACGGTCCCAATCGTTGGCGTCGGGCGTCTTGCGGTCGAAGTACGGTGGCAGCGGCAGGGTCCCGAACTGCTGAAGTAGATCAACGGCTGTTCCGGGCTGATTTGGCACGAAGACGAAGACACCGTCGGCTTCGCGGGATACCAGTTCGAGTCGTAGTTCGGCTCCACCCGCTGAGGTCACCGCGACTGATTCTCCGATTTGAAGGTATCCGCGCGTTTGGCCGATCAGTTTCCAGGCCCCTCGGTCATCGCTGCCCAGGTACAGCCCTTCCCACTTTCCCCCCGTGCTCACTCGATTTCCCACCAGCCGAGCCGGGAGCACTCGCGTGTTATTCAAGACCAGGCAATCATTCGCGTTCAGTAAAGCTGGAAGGTCGCGAATGGATCGGTGAGTAATTTGCCGCGTGTCGCGATTCACAACCAGCAATCGCGATGCATCCCGCGTAGGGAGAGGCACTTTGGCGATCAAATCCTCGGGCAGCGAATAGTCGTAGGTGGAAAGTCGATCAAAGTCCTGCACGATTGGCCTATGAAAGTCGATGTAACAAGCTTGCTGTCTGTCCCAGATGTTACAACGGACGACACTGAACCTAAACCCGCCGGAATGCGGGAATCTCGCGGAACCTGATCGAAACGAAGTCCTCTCATGACCGCGGTCTCAGAACCTGTTCCTATCGCCTTCTGCATTACCGAGTTGGATCGGGGCGGTGCCGAAAAAGCGTTCACCGAACTGGTACTCGGTCTGGATCGACAGTTCTGGACTGCGCGAGTGTTCTGCCTGGGTCCGCACGCTTACTTCGCTGAAGTGCTGGAAGCGAACGGGATCGAGGTGATCTGTTTCAACGGGCGTGGTGTCGGCAGCTTTCCAGGAGTGCTGTGGCGATTGACTCGCGCGTTGCGACAGTTCCGTCCTGCCCTCATGCAGACGTTCCTGTTTCATGGGACTCTGATGGGCCGCCTGGCGGGGCGCCTGGCCGGTGTTTCCGGCATCGTCGCGGGGATTCGTGTCGCCGAACGTCATTGTCGTTGGCACGTGCGATTGGATCGCTGGACGAATTTCCTGGTTGATCACAATGTCTGCGTCAGTCAGGGAGTGGCGGACTTCTCGGTTAAAGAGGCCGGATTGAAAGCCCGCAAGGTCAGCGTCATTCCGAACGGTGTGGACTTCCCCTCCTATGCAAATGCCAGCCCGACCGACTTATCGAAGCTTGGTTTGACGAGCCAGTTCCCGGTTGTGATCACGGTTGGACGGCTCGAAGAGCAGAAGGGAATTCGATTTCTATTGGACGCCGCGACCACGGTTTTGCAGCAGCATCCCGACTGCCAGTTTCTGATTGTCGGCGATGGCCCCGAGCGTGCCTCTCTAGAGGCTTTGGCGTCGTCGCTGGGGATTGGATCGTCCATCCACTTCGCAGGGCATCGCGGGGACGTTCCTGGGCTGCTGAAGGCCTCTGATCTGTTCGTGCTCCCCTCGCTGTGGGAGGGAATGCCAAACGCCCTGCTGGAAGCAATGGCGGCAGGCCTGCCGGTGATCGCTACCGCGGTCGAGGGCTCGCGTGAAATCATCGAATCCGACGAGTCCGGTCTGCTGGTGCCAGCCGGAAACTCATCCGACCTTGCTACGGCAGTCTTACGGGTTTTGAATGATCCCCACTTCGCTTCGCGACTTGCTGAGAATGCGCAAGATATTGTTGGTAAAAGCTTTACAATCATTGCTGCAGCAGCAGCATATGATCATTTGTATCGTCAATTGATTTCAACTCGCTGATTTTCACATCGCAAACCCCTCTCAGAAGATTTTTTTCAAAATCTTCAATCTCTTGTCCTGTAAGTAGCTGCGTGTCGTCAGTCCATCGCAGCTACCCCCCTGGCCAAATGTCATGCTTGATTCACCCGGTGCGATTGGTAAAGTCTCCCCCATCGGTGGGGAACAGTGGGGAAAGTTGGTGGTAAATGGCCCTGACGGGTACGTATCTGCGAACGCTGGACGAGAAGAAGCGTGTCGCAGTCCCCAAGCGGCTACGAGATGATTTTGGTCATACCGATCTGAACAGTTTGATGATTGCCCCCGGCACCGCGAAATCGTTGGTAGTCTATTCACCTCAAGGATTTGAAGCGTTCGCTGCAAAGTTGGCGGCTGGTGGAAGTCACCAGAATTATCTGCGCCTGTTTTATTCATCTGCGGAGCGTGTTGATTTGGACGGTCAGGGCCGAATGCGGATTCCTGATCGGCTGGCGGACTACGCCGGTTTGAAACGTGAGGCGTACCTGTTGGGTGTACAAGACCATGCCGAATTGTGGGACAAGGACGCTTGGGATTTGTTCGTCACAACGCATACGCCGGCATTCGACGAGTTAGCGGTCAAAGCGATGGGTGGTTAGGGGAAGTCCCCCTTAAATGTGGCGTCACACCGGGAGCGGATTGGATAATGGTCGGAATCGTCGCTTGGCCACCGGGCTTCGCGGTCGAACAAGGCTCACATGGAAGGAGCCTTGAGCGGAGTGATCTCGCGGCAGCTTGATCATCCGCAAGTCATTCGCCCACATGGCGAAGTCGCAGGGGGGGAAGGGATGCTCACCCCGCGGCGAATGACTTGGTAATTAAAGGACAGAACGAAGGCTCGGCCAGGAATTCCTGACCGAGCCTTTGTGCTTTCCAAGGGGAGGCTCCGGGCACGGCTTGCCCAAGGTGGTCTATCCAAATCCGCATTTCGAATTTATAAGACTGTCACTCCCCCGGCAGTTGTCGTCGAAAACTTGAGTGAATTTCTGTAAAGAGTCCGAATGACAGAAAGGAATACGGCGGTTCATACGCCGGTCTTGTTGCGAGAAGTCATACGAGGCTTGGAGTTGCGTCCAGGTTTGGTCGTCGTGGACGGGACTGTCGGTGCCGGCGGCCATTCCCGTTTGATCGCGACACAGATTGGTGAAGAGGGCCTGCTGATCGGGTTGGATCGCGATCCGATGATGCTGGGTCTGGCAGCCGCCGCGTTGCCCGTGTCGGATCGGGTGGTGCTGAAGCATGCAAGCTATGTTGAGCTTCCGAAGGTGATTCAAGAGTTAGGTTTGCAGTCGGTCGATCGTGTATTGCTGGATTTGGGATTGTCGTCGGATCAGTTAGCAGATCGATCGCGTGGTTTCGGATTCACGGCAGACGGGCCGCTGGATCTCAGGTTCGATACCAGTCGCGGAAAACCCGCTAGCGAGCTGCTGGCTCAGGCGAGCGTACAAGAAATTGAGTCGTGGTTGTCGGAGTACGGTGAGGAGCTGGAAGCCGCCAAGATCGCCAGATACCTGGTTGCCAGGGCGGGAACAAACCCCATTCGAACGGGACTCGATCTGGCGAATGGCGTGGCCGAGGCGTTGGGGGTGAAGCGGCGAGATCCTGGTGATAAGCATCCAGCCACACGCACGTTCCAGGCACTACGAATTGCAGTCAATCAAGAATTGGAACATGTCCGACGCGGAATTGAAGACGCGGTTTATGGGGCGTTGAAGCCAGGCGGACTGGCCGCCATTATTTCATTTCATTCGTTGGAAGATCGCATCGTCAAGCAGGAATTTCGCCGGGTAGATCGCTGGGAATCGTTGACATCGAAGCCGGTCGTGGCTTCGCACCAGGAACAACGGGTCAATCCTCGCAGTCGTTCGGCCAAGCTTCGAGTGGCGAAAAAACTAGGTTGAGTGGATGTTGACGAGACGTTAGAGCCCTGCCGTCACCTTAGGGATGGCAAGCTCAAACAACTTGGGTCAATTGCAGTTTGGGACGGGCAGGATGCTGGTCCTAACGAGGAAGGAGCCTCGATCATGACGCGTGAAACTAAAGCGGGTCTGTTGATGATTCTGATGCTGGGCGGCGTGTTCGGCTTCATGGTCTATAAGCGGATGCAACACCCAGCGGCAGCGATGGCGCAGCAGATCACTCCTGAAGAGGAGTCGATCGCGCAGTCGAAAGAGTCTGCTGACCCCTTCCAAACCGAGGAAATGGATCGACAGCCTAATCGTGTCGTCACTGCGGCTGCCACGACACCGGCACGAATTCCCGAGGAGGACTTCGCCCCCACCGAGTCACGAGCCGAGAAAAGCTCAGCCAACGCCAAAGATTCGTTCGAACAGTTTCAGTCGACCAATCGCTCCAAGCCCAAACTGCCGACATCGATCGACGACGAATTCGACGCTGAGCGTAAGGCCCCTGCTAAAGTTGAAGCCAAGCAGGTTCCTGCCCGTG
>CBIHQO010000296.1:0-7611 GCA_966211735.1 uncultured Schlesneria sp. | reverse complement strand
ATGACACGCTGTTCGTCAAAGTTTTTAAGACGTACCCCGATCGAGTCTACAATGTAGCGGCGGGGTTGACGTTATCAGTTTGGTATCCAACAGGTCCGCGAATCGAATTAGAGCCGATCGGTCCTCGTGAGCGACTGCAACCGGGTGAGTCGGCATCGTTCACAGAGTCGTGGCTCGTGTTGCCATTTTCGTTTCCGAAGGATGGTGCGCAAGTGGATCTCGCCAAACAAAACGACTTGGTAAAACCACAACTGGAACGACTGCGCTAGTGTTCTATTGAGCTCTGACATGACATCAGGGACTCACCGAGGCTGCGATTCTTCATCGATGTGGAATGCGGCGACGAGCACATAACCCAAGGCCATCATCAAGGCTGTCGCACTGGAGGTGAGATACATCGCCTGAAAACCATAGTCGTCGATAATGCGTCCCAGGATTGGGGCGAAAATCAGCGAACCAAAATCGGTGAATCCAAGAATGATGGCAGTTCCCGTCCCCCGACACTCCTTAGGAAAAGCGCCCGAGCCGAGCGAAACGACGGCTGGAAAGAGCAGGGCGTGACCGAAGCCGCACAGGATCGACGCAGGAACGAATTGCCACCATTCTGTGACAAACGCCAGCGTCAGATGACCCGCAGCGTGCCCCAACAGACCGCGAACGAGCATCCAATGCCGTCCAATCGTCCGGCTCCAGTTCTGCACGAGCAGGCGAAACACAAAGGCTGAAATCGCGTATCCGGTAAAGAACGCGCCGATCCCCTCGATGTTCTGATGAGTCGCGAATCGAGTCAGGAAGGTTTGAGTGGCTGTGACACCTAACCCCATGGTCATCGCGGCGACGATGACGGCGCCCGGCCAAAACCGCAGCAGCAGCCGAAACGCCGGTGGAGTGGGGTGTGGCCGTTCATGTAATTGATCGCGTGTCAGAAGCACAACAATGACAAGGTAGATTATTCCCAGTACGGCGGCACCGCCGAACAACAGTTGAAATTTCGTTTCTTTGTCGGGCACCAGCAGGATCAAGTCGCTGATGTTGGACCCGAGAATCATGCCGACAAACCCACTGCTACCGAGATTTCCGATGATCTCTGTCCGACGTTCGGGCGGAACGTGGTTTTGAATGTGGGTCATCGAACACGCAAACATTCCCGTTAACCCGACGAAGAACGAAGCGCGGGCCACGTATAAGACCCAATTCAACTCCGCGGCGGTGAGGAACATCAGACAACCGCTGATGTACAGCACGGCACAGATTGGCCACATTCGGCGAGTACCATAGTCATCCAGAACGTGAGATACGCTGAGGCGAAGCACGACGGCGACGGCGGTTCCGAACGCAACGACATCACCCGCGACGCTTTCTGTACCGCCCAGAAAGTGGATCAACTCGGCAAATCGAAACGTCAGTGCATTACCCATCACAAGGATGGAATTCGCCAGATAGGCGAGCCAAAACACTCGCCCGTAGACGCCAGACATTTTTTCGTCGTTGGAAATTACGCTGGTCATGGCATCAACAATTGAAATGGCTCCGCGGCGATGATGTCTTAACCTCCATAAGCGCTGTACCGCATCAGTCCTCGCGAAAGCGCCAACCGATTCAGCAGGTACAACACCACAACCCAGACGCCCCCCATCGCAAGCTCCACGACCAACTGCTGGTGACTGTACTTTTCCAGCAATACCGCTGCGGGGGTGAAAGCGAGGTACTTGAACGGCAGCAACTGAATCCAATAGCCAAGCGATGCCGGCAACCAATCCAGCGGCAACATGTGGCCAGATAGAAAATAGCTGATGAGCATGTAAACAAAGACCAGCGAACTGACTTCCAAGAACCAGAACGCAACGAGCCCCATCAGGCTTTCGATCAGGAACCCGACCAGGAAGGCGAGCACCAGAGATATGCCGAAAGCAAACAAAGTTCCTGCACTGGGGAAGCCCCGGAAATAATCGCCGCACAGCCAGAATACCAGGGCGAAAGGAACAAATGCGATGACATAGTACACGAGTTTGTGAGCAACGCGGTGCCAGAACAGATAGTCCAGCATGTCGACCGGTTGGGTCAGGAATTTCTTGATGGTGCCGTCGCGAATGTCGCGAGCAATTCCGGTTGTCAGCCCCGGCATGGACGAGAAAGCTCGCCCGACCATCACGAGCAGCGAATAGGCCACCATGTCGCCATAGGTGTACGAGTTGATCACGCGAGCATCGCGTGGGCCACTCGCCTGATAGATGGCTCCCCAGAGGAACACCTGGGTGACGATTGGCAGGAAGCGGACCAGCGTCGCAAAAGCAAAGTCGGCGCGGTAGGCCAGACGCTCGGCAATTGAGGTCCGAAAGATACACCACTTGACCCGTAGGGAAGGGGGCATGCTAAGCATTCTCGCCCTCCCTCGAATCCGGCTTCCGAGCAAACAATTCAGCGATCACCTCTTCCAATGGTCGCTCTTGAACTCCGACATCTTCAATGGTGTAACGATCCAGCAATGCAGCCAGCACTTTTGGAATTTCGTGTCGCGGGACTTCCAGCTTTACCCGGGGCGGCAACCGCTCGACCACTCGGCCATAGCGCTCGATGTCGTCGGGAACTTCAGATCCGGCAAATTGCAACTGGATTTGCTTGACGCTGCTGAATCGATCGATGATCTCTGCCAGGGGGCCGTCATGCTTGATCTCACCTTCATTGATGATGATCGCTCGCCGACAGAGGGCTTCGACATCCTTCATGTAGTGACTGGTCAGCAGCACGGTCATTTGCTGCTCGACTTGATAGTGCCTGAGGAAGCCCTGAACTTTGCGCTGCGAAACGACATCCAGACCAATCGTCGGTTCGTCCAGTAACAATACCTCAGGCGAGTGCAACAGGGCGGCAATCAATTCCATCCGCATCCGCTCGCCCAGCGATAGTTCGCGCACCGGTTGACCGACGAGTTTGCGAACCTCCAGCAGATCCGTCAGTTCATCGAGTCGCCGTTGAAATTGAGTAGCCTCGATCGCATAGATCTCTCGGTGCAGGATGAAGGACTCTTGGGCGGGCAAGTCCCACCACAACTGGTTCTTCTGTCCCATCACCAGTGAGAATCGCTTTCGATAGGCATTTTCACGATGCCAGGGAACGTATCCGAGCACGGTCGCGGTACCAGAGGTCGGATGAATCAGCCCAGACAACAGCTTCAGTGTCGTGGTTTTTCCAGCGCCGTTCGGCCCTAGAAACGCGACCATTTCGCCGCGTTCAATCTGAAAGCTGACATCACGGACCGCGCGCACCTGCTTATACTCGCGATGGAACAGGCCCGTCAGTGACGACATCCATCCGGCGCGTTTTTGATAGACTCGGTAGTGCTTGGCGAGGTTGCTGACTTCGATAATTGGCATGGCAGGATCATAGCAGCGACAGGGAAACTCGCCGAGCGTGGCGGAAAACAAACAGGCCTGCGAAGCACGCCTTCGCAGGCCTGGAGATATTCAAGCACACTAGTCGCGACTATCGGGCGGCTGTTTTTGCAGCCTTCAGCAGCGAAGCATAGTCAGCAGCGATGTGCAACACTTCGTCATCGTATTCGGTTTTCGCGAATACAGGCAACTTATCTGCCTTCGTCTCTCGTTCCTCTTCTTCTTTTTCGACATCGCGCGCCGCTTTGTCTTCGTCGCGTTCTCGCCGCAGGGTTTCTTCGTTCAGCGATACGACTTTGCGATTCTTTCGAGCCAGATATCGCTCAATATCCTTGGCTCGTTGCTGGAATTTCACATCGGCGATGATGCGCTTGGCACTGGCATCCTTGAGGGCCGCCACGATCGGCGGGGTTGTCATGTCGTATTCCGCATGACGAGCCGCAGCGATGTGATCGAAAGCCAGTGCGTTGTCGAGGAACGATTCACCCAGATCCATGTGATCGATCAACGAAGGAATGACGATGTCGGATTGAACCCCGCGATTCTGAGTGCTATCTCCATTCACCCGGTAGAACTGGTTGATCGTCAGCTTCAATGCACCGCGATCTTTTGCTCCTGGTAATACGCGAAACATTTGAGAACTAACGGTCATGACGTTCTGGAAAGTTCCCTTACCGTTAGTGGTTGTGTCTCCCACAACGATCCCACGGACATAGACCTTGACCGCTGCGGCGAAGATTTCGGACGCCGACGCGGACAGGCGATTGCACAGCACGACCAGCGGGCCAGAGTATTCGATCCCCTGTTCTTCGTCGTCATGGCTCTTGATCCGGCCATTCTGTTCTTTCACCTGGACAACGGGCCCGCGATCGATGAACAAGCCCGACACTTCGATCGCTTCACTGAGAGCACCGCCGCCGTTCATACGCAGATCGACAATGATCGCATCGACGCCACCCTTGTCACGAAACTCTTTCAGAACCTTGGAAACATCGCGAGCCGTGCTCTTGAAATCTTCCTTACCTTCCTGCGCTCCACCGAAATCGCGATAGAACGACGGAATATTGATCACGCCGATACGGCCCTTGAGGTCAGGAACGCGATCACTCGCTTGGATAATCTCACCTTTGACTTCGGAAGCCTTCAGTTCAATCATCTGTCGCGTCAACACGTACTCGGCCGTTTCGCCTGCTTCCTTAATGACTCGCAGTCGCACTTTTGTACCGCGTTCGCCGCGAATCAACCGCACGACGCGATTCAGCTTCATTTCGATGACATCTTGCCACTCGCCATTTTCCTGGCCAACGGCGACAATCTTATCACCGACCTTCAGTCGACCATCTCTTTCGGCAGCACCACCGGCAACGATTTGGGCCACGGTTGTCATACCGTCTTCAGATCGCAACGCCGCGCCGATTCCGTCCAAACTCAGTTTCATCTGAATCTGGAAGTCTTCCACCGTCTGGGGAGACATATAGCTGGAGTGTGGATCGAAGCAGTGTGCCAGAGACGACAAGAACATCTCCAGGACTTCGTTGTCTTCGGTGTCGTGCGCGTAGTGCTTCAACGTGTCGTAGCGTTTGTGAAGTCGTTTGCGGCCGTCTTCGCCATTGGTCTTGTCGAATTTCAGTGTCAGCAAGTCGTACTTGATGCGTTTGCGCCAGCGCTCGTTGATTTCTTTCACGTCTGTCGCCCAGGGGATTTGATCCCCATCGATATCCATGCTTTCATCAATGGTGAAATCATGTGGTGCGTCGATCAGTTGATGAGCAACAACCAGGCGTTCGTCGAGTCGCTTCAGGTAAAGGGCGAACACTTCGTAGGCGAAGTCAACCTTGCCGATTTTCAAGAGCTCGTCGAGATGGTCTTTGTACCGCGCCAACCCGTCGATATCAGACTTCAAGAAGTAGAGCTTTTGCGGATCCAACTCTTTCACGAATCGATTCAGCAGCATGGCCGAAATTCGATCGTCGAGCGGCTTCTGGCTGATGTGGTACTTGCTAATCATGTTGGCCACGAGTTTCGCGGTCTCTTGATCAGCGGGAGCATTTGACGAGAGCTGCTGAGCGAAGATCGTCGTCGCGATCAAAACCGTCAGACCAATTGCCAAGCCACCGATGGCGCGCGGCAGGGGAGATAATTTCATGACGGGAATCCGTGTCAGGGGGAGCTGTTCCGGCGAAATAATCCATTCCATCACACTTTGCGATAGTATCCGAACCCCTACAGCCTGACAAGAGGGCTCAACCAGCCGAGTTTCTTATCGCAACATCCAATACGGCCATAGTTAGCGATTTCGAGAGCTTCGCGGCAGCCGCGCTGTTTGCACGTGTTATCTCGCATGGCCTGAATCACCCACTGAACAAGCACCCCCAGTCCATTTTGGGGTGACACGCCACCTTAGCGTCAACTCAAGACGCTTCCGTCTTAAGTCCCCGCGCAAATTCGGTACTCCGAATGAATACGAAATATACAGCTACTAAACTGAGCAGAAGATGATCTTTTTTGAATCAGACAACAATTACTAGAAACCTAGACAATCGCCATGTGCGTCTCAAAACACATCACCAACACGATTGCGGCATCACATTTTCCAGATCGGTGATTTCTGACGCATGAGTCACACAACTGCCTATTTCCCGTGGGTTTCCGGAAAAATGACATGAATGATACTCCGAACAATTGATTTGAGCATACTACGTAGATACGCTCACCCACTTCAAACTGTGGGCCACAACTAAAACGATATGAGAGGGGTATTAAGATGTCGCGTGCGCAGGTCGGCTTTAGTGTTGCCGAATTAGAGAAAATCCTGGATGAGCGAAAGAGTCAGCTTCAAGACCTGGCCAAGCGACGCGATCAAGCCCAGAAAGAACTTGATAAGATCGATACCGAGATCCAAGATCTGGTTGGCCCGGGTGGCAGCATTGGCAAATTCCGTCGACGTCGACGTCGCGTGAAAAACGATATGTCGCTGCGAGCGGTTGTGAAGGAGATCCTGGGCAAGAACAAGAAGGGATTCACCCTGGCAGACTTGGCGGACAAGGTCACGGAAACAGGCTACAAGAGCAACAGCCGCAACTTCCGCAATGTGCTGTATCAATGCCTGTATAACACCGAAGGCATTGTTCACGATGATTCCACCGGATGCTATCGCCTCGAAAGATAAATATCTGGGGAGCGTAGCTTTCTCGACTATCTAAACAGCCGCGGCGATTGCCGCGGCTGTTGGACTTTACGAATATGACGGGCCTGGCGGTGCCCGCGAAATCACTGCTAGAGCGCAACCACCTTCTTGCTCGACCTAAGGACTGAGTGGACCATGGCCATCGAATCGACTGTGAAACTCACCATCGATGATGACGACGCCATTCGTCGAGTCATGACACTCATGTCGATTCCCGGGCGCAGCCGCGAAGAGTCTCAGGTCACCGCATTTGTTCGCGAGCAACTGCAGGAAGCCGGCGTGCCAGCGGACTGCATAGAACTGGACACTGCCAATCGTCGAATCCCCAATGGGGGTGAAAACGGCAATCTGATCGTCAAAATCCCAGGGACGAAGCGCGGACCTCGCCGGCTGCTCATGGCCCACCTGGACACCGTCCCAATTTGCGTCGGCTGCAAACCCGTTCGTGACAATGACACAATTCGATCCTCAGACGCATCCACCGGCCTGGGCGGGGACGATCGTGCTGGCGTTGCAGTCGTGATGACCACAGCCATCGAGCTCATCAAACAGAAGATCCCACATCCTCCACTGACATTGCTGTTTGCGGTGCAGGAGGAAATCGGACTTTACGGTGCCCGCTACGTTTCGACGAAATCATTGGGAGCTCCCAAGCTTTGCTTCAATTGGGATGGTGGCAACCCTGCTTTCATCAATGTGGGAGCAACTGGAGACTACGGGATCGATATCGAAATCGAAGGCCTGGCAAGCCACGCAGGAGTCCATCCCGAAAAGGGGGTTAGCGCCATTGCCGTTGCAGCCTTAGCGATTGCCGACCTGACCCAGAACGGCTGGCACGGATTGATCAAAAAAGGCCGTCACATGGGCACAAGCAATGTCGGAATCATCACTGGCGGCGAGGCGACGAATGTCGTCACCCCCTCACTAAAACTGCGCGCCGAAGCCCGCAGCCACAACCCGGACTTTCGGAAACGGATCGTGGCAGCCTATCGAAAGGCGTTCGAAAAGGCTGCGAAATCAGTCAAATCAACA
>CBIHQO010000295.1:0-7619 GCA_966211735.1 uncultured Schlesneria sp. | reverse complement strand
TCACTGACTGACTTCGACTTCGAAACTCCAAAAGCAAGCCTGCTAACCAAGGCCAAGGTGACGCGCAACCACGATCAGGCCACCTATGCCATGTTTGACTATCCGGGTGGGTACTTCGTTAAGTCCGACGGTGATACGTATTCGACGACACGAGTCACAGAGCGACAAAGTCTGTACGAGGTCGTCGAAGGAGCGGGAGAAGTGCTCGGGGTTGCCAGTGGTGCGCTCTTCACGCTCAGTCAATATCCGCAAAGTACCCAGAACCGCGAGTATCTGACTCTGTGCATGGAAAGCAACTTTCAGGTCTCTGATTACGAAAGTTCTGGCGGCGACCAGACGATGTCGTTTTCCAGCCAGGTCAAGGCGATCCCCGCCGCCCAGCAGTTTCGTCCTCCGCGAGTCACAATGCAGCCCACGGTTCGCGGTCCACAAACGGCAATCGTCGTCGGACCAAGCGGAGAAGAAATCTACACAGACAAGTACGGACGTATCAAAGTCCAGTTCCATTGGGACAGGCTTGGCACGTCTGACGAGAACAGTTCCTGCTGGATCCGGGTTTCCAACACATGGGCTGGCAAAACTTGGGGAGCGATGCATATTCCCCGAATCGGCCAGGAAGTAATTGTCGACTTCCTTGAAGGTAACCCGGACCGCCCGATTGTGACCGGCTGCGTCTACAATGCCGATCAGATGCCGCCATATACGCTGCCTGACAATATGACACAAAGCGGTATCAAGACCCGTAGTACCAAAAGTGGGGTCGCCGACAACTTCAACGAACTGCGATTCGAAGACAAGAAGGACTCGGAAGAGATCTACTTTCACGCAGAGAAAGATTTCAATCGTGTCGTTGAAAACAATGACACCGCAAAAATCGGATACGACAAGAAGGACAAGGGCGACCAGACGATCGAGATCTTCAACAACCAGAAGCTGGTTGTTGGCGGTGGCGGAACCGATGCGGCGGATGGCAGTCAGACCATTGAAATCCAGAACAATCGCACCGCAACCCTCAAAACGGGGAACGAGAAGCTGGAAGTCCAGGAAGGAAATCGAGATGTGATCGTCACGAAGGGAAATGACTCACACACGATCTCTGCGGGGAACCGTACGGTGACAATTGATAAGGGGAACGACACGCTGACGATCAGCCAGGGGGATCAATCAATCACGCTGAGTGCGGGGAAGAGTACGATCGAGGCCGCCACATCCATCGAGTTGAAAGTGGGTGGCAGCAGCATCAAGATTGAACCGGCGAAAATCACGATTAAGTCTCCAGAGATCGACGTTCAGGCAGACACGAAGGTGTCCGCCAAGGGAGCCATGATCGAAGTTGCCGCTGACGCAATGCTGACTCTGAAGGGCGGAATTGTTAAGATCAACTAACTCAGAGTGGATTGCCATGTCCGTAACTTTGCAGGTCAATAGTGGTCCGTCGATTGGGATGCGAATCCACCTGGTGCGTGGACAGATCGTCAACTTTGGTCGGACAGATTGGGCCGATTACAGCTTCCCCACCGATAGCTCGATGGCGGATGTTCATTTTTCTGTCCACACCAACGGCCCGCAGTACCGGATTCGAGATATCAGCAGCGGCGCCGGAACACTTGTAAACGGAGCGCCGATCAAAGAGTCGGCGTTGCATACCGGTGACATGGTGTTAGCAGGAAAAACGACATTTTCCGTCATTGTCGAGGGTGAATCGACTCCGGTTCGACATGCTGTTCCCGCTGACACAGTCACGGAGACAGCCGCGGGACCTTCTCCAACTCCCGTTCACGCCGCCGAATTCTGTCGTGTGCTGAAGATGAGTGATCAGGCAAAGGAACTTCTGCTGGATGACATGGAACCGGCGGAATATCTGCGCCTGCTGATTGAAAGTCAGCTTTACACCGACGGTTTACGATTTCTGGCGTTCTGGCTTCCCAAGCCGACAGCAGTTGCCTGGGCCTGCGAGTGCGTTGAGAAAACCTGCGGGAAAGAACTGACACCGTCGGACCGGACAGCATTGTCGGCGGCACAGCAATGGGCTGCCGATCCCTGCGAGGCGAATCGCCGGTCGGCAGAGGCCGCTGCGACCGCCAGTGCCTATAGTGGAGCCGCAAGTTGGCTGGCACTGAGTGCCTTCTGGAGCGGTGGCAGTCTCGCAGGTCCCGAACTTCCCACGGTCCCTCCAGGCGAGGCTCTGACTGCAGAGGCTATCACTGGAGCTTTCATGCTGGCGGCCACCATCAAGGAGCCGCTTGAAGCGGCCTACCGATATCAGACGTATCTGATTCGCGGGCAGCAACTCATTTCCGAAACCATTAACACGTCCGTAAAGCCTCAATAGTAATTCAGATCCCGCAGAAACTGTCTCTCGCAAATTTGAAACCAAGTTTCCTTTTACAGGTATTCGTCATGCCCGAATTCAACTCTGTCAACGCGTGGAATGCACGCGTCATTTCCAAGCAAAATCTGACACCGGCCCAGACTCCCGGTCAGGGAGATTACAAGGGGTTGCTGGGACGAGTCAAAAACAAGCTCGAGAATCGGTCTTCGGCCAAGCAGTTCGAAGTTGATACCGCCATGTGGCATGGGGCGATTCATCACCCCGGCTCACAATGGAAAGGTGAATTTCTGAAGCGGCTCTTTTGCGTCCTGGCTTATGGAGGTCTGGTGATAAAGCGGGATACCGATACGTGGGTTCCGTGGGCCGATTGGAAAGGCGGAGCGCCAATTTGTGCTGCAATTTCTCATGGAGCCCGCGTGCTCATCACCCTGCCTGAAACCGATACCAACGAAGCATTCTGGAACTGGCTTTGGGGCAACACAGTTCCCGAGACGCGAGGGGCGGCCACGCACGGAATCGAGCCAATACCTGGCGGTGAAACCGACGTCCTGGCACCCAAACGGGTGATGAAAGGGCTTCGTGAAACGAAAGGTGACAAGAACGTCGACCACTATGGCGTCAACGTCTGCCTGGGCGGCAACGGATACATGAACCCGATTTCGGGGAAGGTCGTCTCGGAAAACGGCAAGCACGGCCACGTCTATATTGCGTACTACAAGGGAGTGAAACACACGTTCAAGAAGGACGAGGTCGCGGCGAGGCGTGCAATTTTGGTCAATTGCGAGCAGTCCTCCCCGATCGATCGACAGGTCGCTTCCAAAGGAAAATCAGGTGCCGTGAAAAGTTTCTTCCAAGGCTTTTCGGTCCCGGATCAATACGGTGGTGGACATGGCATCGGTGGGCATTCACGGTTTGCGTCAACGGGCGGCGACGACTTTAGCTATGGTGGTGAGCCGACTCAACTCGGTGAATATGGTTGTGGTCGAGGTTTCTACTACGATGGAATGTACATCGACCTCTCGAATCACCGCTTTCAGCGCGTTCAATTGGAATACACAAACTGGAATGACGACATCATCGGCCAGAAGGGCATTACGCCCTTATCACCACCTCCTCCACCGCTTCCAAATCGGCAGAATCGTCGAGCCGGAATCTTTGGATAATAGGAAAAATCGCAATGGCGCGTCGCTCCGCGAGTGCGGATAAAAATGGCTCGAAGGCGACGACTTAATGGCATTGCACCGCGTGACCGACTTGGGAAACTTGCCAGGCCCAGCGTTCACGAAGTCGTTTGCCGAAGAAGACTTCGAGGAGGAAGTTGTTGTTCCGGCCGCAGCTGCGTCACTTCATGGCGATGCTTTGCTTGCTGGGGTGCTGCTTGAGCAATGAGAGCGTGAAGCGATTGTGCCGGGCCTGCGCTTGGCGCTGATCTTCTCGGAATCGCAATTTCTCGAAAGGTGTCATCGAGGCACCAATGGAGGATATTCTCGATCCCCCAATGGCCGGGAACGGCGTTCGCAAGCCTACGTGACTCGCTTCTGCGGTAAGTCGGGGGATGAGGCTTAGAGCATTCGGCGCTCGAACCAAAAGCAGCGAATCGCCTTCAGCACAGAAAGCGACTCAGCCATGAGCGACTCAACACAAGCTCCCGCTGCAACAAGCATTACAGCGGGAGCTTTATTCGAAAGCGGAGAGGGAGGGATTCGAACCCTCGGTGAGCTTGCACCCACACTGGTTTTCGAGACCTGCACAATCGGCCACTCTGTCACCTCTCCAAGTGTCCCCTGTCTTCTGTTGGAACAGACGGCGGGGGCGGGGATGATAATCGGATTGCCGGGGCAGTGGCAAGGGCCACGCCCGTTCACTTGGCGAATCCGGAAGATCTTAGTTGGGTGGTGGTTAGGGGCTTGAATTCGAGAGAGATCAGGTGGCGACTGGTTGTTTAGCGGCCGCATCCAATGCCCCGTACGCCCCAAAATCGTTGAACCAGAATCGCTTCGCCAACCGATAGGCCCAACTTCGTTCGGGAATTTCCTGGCCGGGACCGTATTGGCTGGGGCGCGATTCCATCGCCAATAGCTCGGCAACGGCTGTCTTTCGCACGGTCTGGTC
This sequence comes from uncultured Schlesneria sp., assembly GCA_966211735.1. Lineage (GTDB taxonomy): Bacteria > Planctomycetota > Planctomycetia > Planctomycetales > Planctomycetaceae > Schlesneria. Next base: position 3,175 of record CBIHQO010000295.1, on the reverse strand, counting down.
TTCCGCGTTGTGCAAGACGACTAGCTCATGTAGCAAATCAGGGCGTTCCAGCACGATGCAGCCGCGGGTCGACTTGGCGGCCAATTGGCGGAAGTCTCGCAGGAATTCCGACTGTCCAATGACATCCTTGATATGTCGTTGATCGTGAATCGAATCGCGAGCGAACTGAATGATCGGACAGGGCTCAATTCCGCCCCACGGATTGATGTGGTGAGTCAGTCCAGAGGCCGCAGGACAAATCGCCTGGCCTTCGCCATCATAGTACGCATCAATGATCCCAATCGGCTTTTTGACTCGCATGTCGACCACGAACTTGCGAATGCGCAATTGCTGTTCGCGCGTGAGCGACAGCTCGGGCTGCGGATTCGGACCCATCGGGCGATAGACGTGGAACCAGGCGTACATGGCCCCCATCTCAATCAGGCGGTCGAGCCACGCTTCATTCACCAAGTCGTCAATGTTCGTCTGACAGACGCTGGTGCACACTCCCGTAATTACTTTGTTCTTCAGGCAGTTTTGCAGGCCTTCCATTGTCTTCGACAGGACGTTCATTCGTCCGCGTCGTTCGTCACTGATGATCTCGGTCCCTTCGACGCTGATCAGCGGCGTGACATTGCCCATGCGGCGAAGTTCCTTGGCGACTTCGTCGGTGATGAAATGTCCGTTGGTGAAGACCTGAAAATAACAATCGGGATGCGCCGCGAGGATTTCCAGCAGTTGCGGGTGCATGAACGGTTCGCCACCGACGATTCCGAAGAAGTTGTTCCCCGCCTCCTTGGATTCTTTGATCAGCCGGTTCATTGCGTCGGCTTCGATGATCTGCTGCTTCGCGGCCACGTCGACCCAGCAGCCCTGGCAGCGCAAGTTGCAGCTGTTGATTACCGAAATGTAGAGGAACGGCGGGAAGAATTCTCCGCGTTTCATTTTTCGCTTGAACCGCTCAACCGACAGCATTCCTTTGAAGCCGAAGTTATACGCCAGCTTCCAGAGCAAACGCTTATCGGTTTCCAGCAACAGTCGCCGAGCCATTCTCAAATACATTGATCAAAATCCTTTGCGGAGGAGTGACCTCCGGTCCGTCGCTTATTTTTACTGACGATTGATTTTAACGACTTTCACTCGCAACTACACAACCAAAATCTGCTCGATGCTTACGGCGTGGCAGTCATCCGATGTGTCGGTTGCGGTCGACCCGGCCGAAACATCTGCACATTCCCGAACGAAGGGGTTGCCCCGTGAGCCGCACAAATCTCCCGGACGGTGTGGTCGACGTGCCGGCCCAGTAGTTCAGGATCGCACGCCACTCGGGCATTGACGACCAGATCGAATTCGAGCGTTTTCGCATGCGAAGGCAATGATAACTCGGGTGCCAAGTCGCGAGTGACAAGGTTCGCAACGCCAAATGCCGCGGCGCTCAGGCCGATCACTTTCAGATGAGCCACTTCCAGCCCGTCTTCGACAAGTCGCTTCTTCAACCCCGCAACAATTTCAATCAGCAGGTTATCGAGGATAAATTCTTGAGGTGCGCTGATCTGGACGCTGCTGTTGAGCCACCCCAGTTCCGCCTCGCCTTCGGCGTAGGTATCGTAATCAATGTCTAATACTCGGTGTCCAAAATCACCGATTTGATCGAGGAACTCGAAGTAAGCCTCGAATCCCATTCCCGTTTTTGCCGACACCGCCAGGCGCGGGGTATCGGGATACTGCTGGTCGAGCAGCGAGTGCAGTTCTGTTAACTCAGCAGGGGTGAGTTCATCAATCCGGTTGATCAGGATCAGGTCGGCTTCTTCCAATTGCTTTTGCAGGATGTAAGCGGCCTTCGGAGAGAATCCGGTTCCGGGCTCGTTCTTTAGTATCTTACGGCCCTGGCTTGGCTTAAGAATCACGCCATAGGGGGCAATTTGGAATTGAGCCCGATAAAGCTGTCGTATCGGTTGGATCACGGTGGCGACCAGATCGGTGCAGCTTCCCACCGGTTCGGCCAGAATCAGATCCGGGACCTGATCGGTAGCCAACCCTTCGATCGTGGACATCAGATCTTCGAATCGGCAGCAAAAGCACGCCCCCGCAACTTCGCCGACATCGAACCCCTGTGAACGAAGCGATTTCGTGTCGACCAAGTCAGCCGCTTGGTCGTTCGTGACAATGGCGACGTTCAATCCCTGCGAGATGTAATGTCGAGCCAGTCGAGCCAGCGTCGTCGTCTTGCCGGCTCCTAAAAATCCGCCCACCATCACGAATCGAATCGACTTCGCCATTCAGATCGCCCTGTCAAAAGTTCACTCGTCGGTATTCAGCTGTCGATTGCTACCCATGTCGAGTTTGTTGAGCACTCGCATCGAATTGGTTGACACTGAAAGTTGCCTGCCCCCATAGTAGACCTGACCCACGTCCCGGCATCAACTTACGAATCGCTAACGCATGAGTTCTTCCGCATTTGACCTTCCCGCAATTCTCGGGGGCACGCCACTTCGATCATCTGGCCCGCCGGAGTGGCCCGTGCTGGAGGACGACACTAAAGATGTTCTCCGTTCGATGGTCGAAACGGGCGACTGGGGGCGATATCACGGTCGTGTTTTGCCCCCACAGTGTCGCCCACGATCCCAAAACCAATCGGGTGTGCACACAATGGGCAGGTGGAGCGGGACCGCGGCGATCGAGTTGGCGCTGCGCGGCGTCGGTGTTCAAGAGGGCGACGAAGTCATCCTGGCGGCCTACGACTTCAAGGCAAATTTCCAGAATGTGCTGCTTCTGAAGGCGCTTCCAGTCCTGATTGATCTAGACCCCGCGACATTTCAACTCGACCCTTCGCAATTGACGGCAGCCATCACACCCAAGACGCGTGTGATTCTGGTCTCGCACCTGCATGGCGGTGTCGTCGACATGCGACGCCTTCGTGAGATCGCCGAACCGTCGGGGATCTCCATCATCGAAGATGCGTGTCAAAACCCCGGTGCAATACTGAATGGGCAGCGAGCAGGAACGTGGGGCGATGTCGGCGTGCTGAGTTTTGGTGGCAGCAAATTACTCACCTCTGGTCGAGGTGGTGCCATTCTCACTTCACAGAGCTTGATTGTTGAGCGAATCAAACGCTACGTACTAAGAGGAAATGACGCCTATCCTTTGTCGGAAATCCAAGCTGCTCTGGTCATTCCTCAATTGGAAGCCCTCGACG
>CBIHQO010000294.1:0-7624 GCA_966211735.1 uncultured Schlesneria sp. | reverse complement strand
TGCCAACAACGTCAAGGTCTTGGCGACCTGAGCCGCAACAGCAGATTACTCGCATCGCCTGATCTTCATCCGTGTCGATCCGTCCGATTCGTGGTCGCCTGCTTTCTCTGCTTTTCGTGCTTTCAGTGTGTTCCGTGGTTAATCTCTTCTCCGCGCCTCCCGTGAGATTTTCGAGGTTGTGTCGAACACTTTCCGTCGCTCGGCCCTCAGCCTTCTCTGACTTCGGAGATTACGCCGCATAATCGTTACAGTCCCCAAGTTACTGTTGCAGAATGACTTCCAAGACGCCATAGTCAGTGACTTATTGTGGCACGGGCTCAAATCGCCCGCTGCCGTTGTGAATCGAATCATTTGCTGATGACAGAGTGTCCATGGCCAATCAACCGCGTTCGGGTGGATCGAAAGATAAGGATGACGATTCCTGGGGCAAACTTGCCTCGGATTTGTTCGGGATTCAGTTCGGGGGACCGTCGGATGACGACGATTTCGACCTGACCGAAGACGAACCCGCCAAGCCCGCGACTCCCGCACCCGTCGCCGCAACTCCAGTGGCGGCAATGACCGAGGAAGAGCCGGACTTGTCTTTCCCGGAAGACGACGACACCCCTGCCCCTCCCGTCCGACGAGCCGCCGCCGCACCCGCGCCGGAACGACGTCCGGCCGCGGCCGCTCCCGTTGTCGCTGAAGAAACGCCCGCCGCCGAAGTCATCGAAGACCGGGCCGATAAGCGCGACGACAACGAAAAAGATATCTGGGACCTGCTGGAAAGCTGGAACTGGGACGAGCCGAATCGCGAAGCCTCGCGAGTCCGGGCTCCTGAAGCAGAGACTCGGGGCGGAGGCAGCCGATCGTCCGGCGGTCGCCAGGATCGTGGACCACGCGGCGATCGACCCCGTGGCGGCAGAGACCGCGATCGTGGTCGCGATGCCGATCGACCACCGCGCACTCGTGACGCCGAAGCGGCTCCCGCTCCCGCAGCAGCCAGCGCAGAGCCAACCGAGAGCCGTCCGCCACGACGTGAAGAACGTCCCCGCGCCGACCGACCACCTCGTGAACGTACCGAATCGCGTCCACCGCGCAGCGAAGATCGCGGCGAACGCCGACCACGTCGGTCCGATCGCCCCGCTCCTGCCGCTCCCGCGAAAGCAGCAGATGAGTTTTCATCGGGAATCGATGATACTCCTGTCGCCCGTCCAGCAGCCGAACGACCGGAACGAACCGAACGAGTTGAGCGAGCACGCCCACCCGCTCAGTCTCGCCGCCGACCGGCCCGAACGCCACGACCACCGGCGGAAAACGTCGATGAATTCGTCGGCGACTTGTTCGAAGAAACAGACGAAGTCGAAGAAGCCGTTGAAGCCACCACCACCGGCGAGGCAGACGCTCCCGCTGGTGATGAAGAACCCCGTCGCCGCCGACGCCGTCGACGACGAGGTGGCCGCTCACGACGTGAAGAGGGTGCTCCCGAAGGTCGCGATGCAGAAGAGGCCGCTGAAGCCGGCAACGACGACGAAGAGTCGACCGACGACGAAGCCGAATCCGTAGCCACGGGCGAACCAGGCGAAGCCACCGAAGGTGAAGACGGCCAGCCACGTCGCCGTCGACGACGACGACGAGTTCGCCGTCGCCCCGACGAAGCGGCTCCTCGATCTGAGGTCGTCGAAGCGGACGAGCACGCTGACGTGGCTGATGATGAAGAAGTCACCGCCGAGGCCGGCTTCGCCGAAGAAGAAGAGGATGAAGAGATCGTCGTCCCTGTCAGCTACGAGGGGATTCCTTCGTGGGAAGAGGCGATTTCGTACTTGCAGCGACGTCCACGTGATTCGCGACCGCGTACTGAACAACCGGGACGCGGACGCGGCGGCAATCATCGACGGTGAATGCTATGACCGACACCTCAGCGGACCTGCGCACGTGTCGGCTGGTCACGTTGGGTTGCAAGGTCAACCAGTACGAGACTCAGCTCGTACTGGAAGCGCTCGAACGCAACGGCTTTCGTGAGGCGGCCGAGGACGAGACTGCCGACCTGTGCGTCGTGAATACCTGTACCGTGACGAACAACGGGGATTCACGATCGCGCCAGGTCATCCGTCAACTCGCCAGGCAGAACCCCGGCACCAAAACATTGGTCATGGGGTGCTACGCCACGCGCGATCCTCAGGCGGTGCAGACGCTCCCTTCCGTCTTCGAGGTCGTCACCGATAAGCGTGAACTGCCCGACATTCTGGCTCGTCACGGCATCTACGACATGCCAACCGGGATCAGTCGATTCGAGGGCCGCAAACGAGCCTACGTGAAGGTTCAAGACGGCTGCATCCTGAAATGCACCTATTGCATCATCCCCCAGGTTCGTCCCGGCCTGCGTAGTCGGTCTCCCGAAGATATTGAAGCCGAAGTTCGACGACTGATCGACAATGGCCATCAGGAAATCGTGCTGACAGGAATCCATGTCGGCCACTACGGCGTGGAATCAACTCGCGGCCGATCAGGGCTGCCGCCATTCCGACTGCACCATTTGTTCAAGCGACTGGATCGAATACCAGGTCCGTGGCGCATGCGGCTATCGAGTATCGAAGCGGCCGAAATCGGTGAGGACTTCATCGCCGCCGCGGCCGACTGCGAGCACCTGTGCCCTCAGTTTCATCCCGCATTGCAAAGCGGTTCGAACACCGTCTTAAGTCGGATGCGGCGACGTTATACCGTCGAGAAGTTCCTGGATACGCTCGATCAAATGCGCGATCGATTGCCGAATCCTGCCTTCACCACTGACGTGATCGTCGGATTTCCCGGGGAAACCGAAGCGGAATTCGCAGAGACCATGGCGACTTGTCGCCGAGCGGGATTCATGAAGATCCATCTCTTTCCGTTCAGTACTCGGCGGGGAACGCCAGCGGCCACTTTGCCCGATCAGGTCCACGGCACAATTCGCGAAATGCGGATGCAAAGGCTGGAACGACTGGAGCGCGAACTCGCGCAGCAGTATTATCAGTCGCTCGTGGGTACTGATCTGGAGGTACTCATCGAAGGCCAAATTGAAGCTCGCCCAGGCTGGGTTCATGGGACCGATCGACGTTACGTGCCAGTTGAAATCCCCGGTCAGCGCGACGATGTCAGCCGGATGGTACGAGGACGCGGGGTGCGGTCCATCGAACACTGTCTGGAGGCGGAGCGGGAGATTCAGGAATGAATTCAATCAGTGAGTTCAAGCCGGCATTTATGACTCTGGAAGAGCACGGACCCGTCGTCGTCGCTCGCATCAGCCGCCCTCAGCTTTCCGAAGAAGACAACATTGAAGAACTGTGGCAGGAGTTTGTCCTGCTGGTGGAGCACTTCGGTTGCCGGCGACTGGCGTTGGATTTGAATTTCGTGAATCACGTCACCAGCGCTGCTTTGGGTAAGTTGATTTCGCTGCATCGCAACCTGCATCGCCGCGATGGTCGATTGGTTGTCTGCGGCGTTCAGGGAATGGTCCAGGATGTCCTGTTGACGGCCCACCTGACCGACTATTTTACGATGGCCACATCGGTTAACGATGCTGTCATCCTGCTGACCGACGTGGCAGTCTGATTTTTAGTGATGGGAAGGTTTGGTTGTGGGACTGCTGGTGGCGATTGAGGGAATCGACGGTTCTGGTAAGGGAACTCAAGCGGCACGCCTGCTCGATTCATTGCGAGCACAGGGCACACGCTGCCAGCTCTTCAGTTTCCCTCGCTATCGCGACACCCAGTTCGGAGCGAAGATCGGCGACTTCCTGAACGGTCGCTTTGGCAACCTCGATCAGGTCAGCCCGTTCCTGGTCTCGCTCTTGTTTGCCGGAGATCGCTTCGAGTCACGCCAGTTGCTGCTGGATGCGATTCGAGACCACGACGTTGTTCTGTGCGATCGCTACGTCGCATCGAACATCGCTCATCAAGCAGCCAAGGTCGTCGGTGAAGAACGGACCGAGTTGATTCGCTGGATTCAATACATTGAGCATCAACTGTATGGCTTGCCTTCAGCAGACTGCACGCTCTTTCTCGATGTCCCTGTGGAACACGCGACGCAACTGATCGCGCTGAAGGCACAACGAGCCTACACCGATCGCGCCGCCGATTTGCAGGAGGCTGATAGCCCGTACCTGCAAAAGGTGCATGATGTCTATAGGTTGCTTGCCGCCGAGGGGACCGGGTGGACGCGTATCCATTGCGTGGAAGGCGACCGCATCAAGCCTGTGGAAGAAGTGGCTAGCGATGTCCGGCGAGTCCTGGGGACTGTGTTAAATAAACGATAGGAGTGTTGGTGTGGCCGAATTTGATGATCTGGTCGCATCTCGCAAAGCGTGGATTGCGGATTTCTTGCAGCCGTGGTGCCGTTCCGCTCCCTTGGCTGCTTTGAAGCGAGCCGAGTTGGACTGGGCCGACATCGCCGGTAAAGTCACTGCGGACAAAACGCTGTGGCCGTGGGCTTGGGCTCGATTTCCAGAGTTGGTTCACGAGTCGCTGGGGATCGAAGAAACCACCGAAGTCCAAGTGACGCTGAAAGAGGGACAGACCCTGCGTGGCTATCCGGACGCCCGCGCCAGCCAACAGGGACAACTCGTCCTGTGGGGTAGCGATCCAGTCGATACGGAACCGCGTGAGCTGGGCCCCTACTCAATCGATCGAATTGCGGAAGTCCGGCGAGTCGTTGAAGAGGACACAAATCGCTAAACAGATTATTGGAGGACTTGCACCTGGACTCGGGAACCAACAGGTAGCTTGGGCCACAGCTTCCCAGCGGGCTCCACTTTCACCTCGACCTGCGAATCATCGGCGGGCCGACTTTGATCCGCAGGAATGGCGTGTGGCGGGATCGCGGCGACCAGTCCGATGCGTGGCTCGCGGCCGGGGAAAATCAAATCAACGCGCGTCCCGGGACGCAGCTTGGTGGCAGCACGAGAAGGAATACAGGCCACCAGATGTCGCCGTTCATCGTCCAGCAATTCGATCAGCGGATCACCAGCAGCGACCTGGTCGCCCGGGCCGTGGTGGATCGTTCCCACGATTCCATGCGATGAACTGACGACCGTCAGCGACTCTCGTTGCTTTTCGAACTCGGCAAGCTGTTCACGAGCAGTGGCGATCCGAGTCTCCACCAGATTGACGCCGACCGAGACTCGTACTTTTTCGGGCAAATGTTGATCCAGCTTCCGCAACCGCTCGAGCTGTTGCTCGCAGAGGGCCAGTTGCTCAGACAACGCCTCTGCGGCCACGGCGGCAGCATCTTCCTTCAAGATCGCCTGCAGGCGACGCTCATCGGCGAAGGGTGAATCGATGATGACCGAGCGAACAGGCAACACGGCATCGGCCAGATCTGGTCCGGTGCGGTCCGCTTTGAGATTCTGTAGTTGATCCTGCCAGGCCAGTTGCTCAACTTGCTTTGCCGTCCGCTCCTGAGTCACCGTCGAAACCTTGAGCTGCGTCTGGAAGATCTCGGTGTTCAGTTCCCGGCGTCGCCATTCCAGTTCGACCTCGGCCTTGGCTTGAGCCATCTTCAGGTCGGCTTCCAGTTCTACCAGCTCCCGTTGCTTCTCGACGATCTGAGCGGTCAACTGATCGTCCGCCAATTGCAGCAGCTTGTCGCCTGGGACAACTCGCTGGCCGGGTGCAAACAGAATTTCCTGCACGCGAGCGGGACGCTCGGACATCATGCAGGTGATTCGAGATTGCAGTGAGCCGCCGTAGGAAACCGACCCACGGCCTTCGAGCCATTTCGCGGCACCGATCCCGGCGATCAACGATGCTGTGCAAAGGACCAGTATTCTTCGAGGAGAAGGTCGCGGCGCAGTCGTGCCTGTGCCAGTCGCATTCGTGGAGTTCATGAGATTCCCATCTGACGCTCAGTTATCCGTTCGGAATAACTGGCGGCGCTTCCTGCGAGATTTGCCGGAACTCGAATCGATCGCCTCGAAACCTGACCAGCGATCACGCGGATGTTCCAAGCGATCTATTATCGAATCGGCAGTCAGGCCGGTGGAAAATCGGTCAGAGTGGGTCTCTTGCCATGGGAACTGATGAACCAACCACTAGATGTGGAATGACCCTAAAACTCTACCACGGCCATCATGCCGAGGTCTGCGAGTGATGACCGGCAGGATTCGCGGAACCGTTCAATCTTGCGGTGTTGCATCAAGATTCCAAGATCTCGACGACGTAGGTCCCGGCGATCTGGTCGTGCAGGCAGCGGCGTTCGTCATTGAAAACAAATAGCGAGTCAACAAGGAAGTAAAGTGGACCGCAGGTGAACGATCCAATTAATCCGTTGACGAAGGTTCTCAAGAGCAATGTCTTGATGAGGTCGGCGGGCTGGTTCGTTTCGTAGTCGAGGATCTGGATTTTCATGAAGTACTTGCCAATCGACTGACTGCTATTGATCAGTAAATACAACTGAATCGCAAATCCAGCGATCCCCCCCACCCCGATGAGCAGAAAGCCAATGATCACCGGCATTGAGGGCTCGGGGTCGTTTTGCGCAGTTGCCACTCCCGCCAACATCATTCCGATGCCAGGGGCGACAAATAGAAGCCCCGCCAGGGTATCGATCAGGAATCCCATGAACCGCTTCATGGGGTCCGCGATCGGCCCGCGACTGCGACGTTTTTGTTTGGCTTTGATCGCTTCGCCGCAGTACGGGCATGTGGTCTCGCGCGGTGAGATCGGTTCGTCGCACATCGGGCAAGGAATCGTTCGCTGTGCGGTCGCCATTGTTGCGGACTTCGAACTTTCCTCGGCGACATCGTCGTCCAGGTCTTCCGCTTCCGGGACTGTCGACTCCGCGGAAACCGGCAGATCGGGAATCGAGAGCAGGCCTTCGCAACTGGGGCACTTCACCTTCTTGCCCGCTTTGGCGTCGTCCGCTTTCAGCGTCTTGCCACAGAATTGACAGTCGAAGCGAATCGTCATCGCGCGGCCCTTGGAAAGATGGTCGAGTCTCTTGGACGAGGATGTGGCATTCGATTGTGGCGTGAAGTGCGTCACCTCTCAATCGACAAACGCCGGAATCAAGGATGGATTGTACTACCGATGGTCTGACAGCTTCCGTCCTGAGTAAGCGGATTGTCTGGCATCACTTCTTATCTCGGGCGAGATTGGCGACATGAGGATCCCTTGGTACGCTTTCCTCGACGAGAACTGGCTAAACGAATCTTGCTCACCTGGAAGGACACCGACGATGAAGTGGACTGCCGTACGCCGACTGCTGGGCGCGTTGACCGTGTTGTGTTGCTCTACGACCTTAACGCAGGCGGAAGATCTCTGGATCACTTTTGAAGGAGGCGAAGGCCCTGGTAAGGGAAAACAAATTGTGCTCGTGAGCGGCGACGAGGAATATCGCTCTGAAGAAGCGCTTCCTCAATTGGCCAAGATCCTCTCGAAGCACCATGGGTTCAAGACCACCGTGCTGTTCGCGATTGAACCGGCGACCGGTGAAATCAATCCGAATAAAGGGGATAACATTCCCGGGCTGGAGGCGCTGAAGACTGCCGACCTGATGATTATTGCCACGCGATTTCGCCACTTGCCCGATGATCAGATGAAATACATTGCGGACTATGTCGAATCTGGTAAGCCCGTCATCGGCCTGCGCACCGCGACGCACGCCTTCAACG
>CBIHQO010000293.1:0-7632 GCA_966211735.1 uncultured Schlesneria sp. | reverse complement strand
CAGTTGGACAGGTAAAGTCAAAACCGTGAACATGAGTTGCCGTGCCCTGGTCGAGTTCGACGGTCCCGTCGATATCGGCTGGTATGACATCAACCCCGATTACCTCATCGTTGTTGATGGCCCACGTCCCAAGGCGGCTCCTGCGGCGAAGGCCCCTGCCAATGCCCCAGCGGCGGCAGCGGCGACCGCAGCCAAACCAGCCGCCGCCAAGCCCGCTGCTGCCGCAGGCAAAAGCCCCCTCGATGCGATCCGTGCTCAGCAAGCTGCGAAAGCAGCCGGCGGAGCTCCGGCAGCCGCACCTGCAGCAGCCGGAGCCAAGCTCTCGCCGCTCGACATGATTCGCAAACAACAGGCTGCCAAGGCTGCCGGTGCCGAAGCGGCCGCTCCCGTCGCCGAAGCACCCGCCCCAGTCGCTGCCGCTCCTGAACCAGCGCCCGCAGCGGCTCCCCCAGCCGAAAAGCCAGCTTTGCCGACTACAGGACCTGATGGCAAGCCGCTCAGCAAGCTGGATCTGATCCGCATGCAAGGCGCGAAAAAGTCTTAGTATTTCAGGTAGCCAATCTCGCCAAGGGATTGCGTCTTCCTGCGTGAATTCGTCATCACAATAGATACCCTTTTCCTCGCGCGCGGCCAAAGGGTCGCATCATGTGGCGAGCGAAAATAGCTTCCTCATTGCCAGTGAAATCGTCATCGCGAAGGACACGACGTGCGTATTGCTTACTTGGATTGTGCGTCGGGAATTAGCGGCGATATGACGGTGGCGGCCCTGATCGATGCCGGTGTCGACGCCGAAGCGATCCGCGCCGGAGTCGAATCGCTCGGTCTGCCGGGGGTGACGGTCCATCTCGATGAAGTCATGCGCGGCGGTTTTCGCGCGAAGCACTTTCGCGTCGAACATCCCGAGCAACATGCTCATCGGCATCTGTCCGATATCCAGCAGATTATCAACAAATCCGAAGGCCTCACCGACGATCAACGAGACTTGGCGCTGCGGATTTTCGGTGCCGTCGCCCAGGCCGAAGCGACTGTCCATGGGACGTCGATCGAGAAAATTCACTTTCACGAAGTGGGCGCGATCGATTCGATCGTCGATATCACCGCGGCCGCGATCGGCTTCAGCCTGTTGAACGTCGATGAAGTCGTCTGCAGTCCGATTCCCACGGGGCGAGGCCACGTCCAGATCGCGCATGGGGTCTGTTCGGTCCCGACTCCGGGCACTGCTGAACTGCTCAAGGGAGTTCCACTCGCCGACGTTCCCGTCGAAGCCGAACTCACGACGCCAACCGGTGCCGCCATCGTTAAGACTGTCGTCGATCGATTCGCCGACAGCCTGCCCGAGATGACCGTCGAAATGATCGGTTACGGCGCGGGAACGAAAGACTTCAAAGATCGCGCTAACCTGCTCCGAATCCTGGTCGGCGAATCACGCGCAGTCACGGGCGCCACCGATACGGTGATGCTGCTGGAAACCAATCTGGATGACGCCACAGGCGAAATCATTGGCTATACCAAGCGAGCCCTGATGGCGGCCGGAGCCTTGGACGTCTACTCGACGGCGATCCAGATGAAGAAGGATCGCCCAGGTGTCATCCTCAGCGTTGTCTGCAATGCAGATGATGTCGCAACGCTGGAAACCATTCTGTTCAATGAAACCAGCACGTTCGGAATTCGACGACAACTGATCCAGCGCTCAATCCGGCAGCGGATGGTCTATACCGTCGAATCAGACTTTGGTCCGATCAAGGGCAAGCTGGGCTGGCGACCGGACGAACCCGCCATCTTCACGCCTGAATACGACGACTGCGTGGAAATCGCCAAGGCACATGACCTGCCATTGCAGGATGTGTACATGGCCGCGAAAGTTGCCTTCCTGCTGGAAGATCACGAAGAAGACGATGACGAGTGCGACTCTGATGAAGAGCACGACCACGATCATGACTGTGCCCATGATCACGATCATTCGCATGATCACGATCATTCGCATGATCATGATTGCGGACACGACCACGATCACTAACGGCTTACGGCGGCGTTGCCAACACTGATGCGTCCGGCCGCTTCTCTTCAGATTCCGTGGAAGGTCGGGACTTGCTGGTACAGACCTGCCAACGCTTCCCAGTACCCCGATTCTTCCGACTGGATCCCGTATCCACGATCGCCGCGATTCCCATGAACGTTGACGAAGTCGCGGACTTCGATCGCTTCCTTCGATCGGATGTAGCGAACTCCATTCCAGCGCAGCAGCACGGCCTTTGCGGTCCCACCGGGTGGCAAGTCTTCCATCAATTCGAAGCAGCGAATTCCGTTCATTTGAAATGTCCTTTTAGATGAAGTGGCAAATTGATTATCGTCCGCCGCCGCAAAGAAAATTACGTTTATGTAAGTAAAAGGTCAATGCCATTCTGAAGCTGCGGGTGGCAACAAATACGTAAGTGTATATTGTGTAGTTGTTTATGATGTTAATAAAAAGTAAGGAAAATGTCAGAAAACCTGTCGGACACGAAAGCTGTCTTTCGTTTCGAATCCGCTGGCAGGCGCAAGGTGCTGTTAGATATGAAGTTTCTGGCAATTGCTGCCGGAGTGAATCGGCTTGAGACAGCTGAAACTCAGCTGTCAGCTGCCTGACGAGTATTGGTGCTTCGGTTACCCGAACTGAAGTGTCGGGGCTGGACCAATGGGAAGCCCCGGTCGATGGTCGATCGCCTTTGATAGCATGTGCCGTGTGAACAATCCGGGGCTTCGGGAATCGCTCTAGCCCCGGTCACCCTGGGAAAAATCCAGAGGTGTCCGACTGACTGCCATCGACGCCTGATTTCCGCCGGGCTCGCCCCGGTCGGGATCACAACTGGCAAGCTACCTACGCACCACATTCTCATGGTCTTTCGCTCTCCGTACCGGCTTGCCCGGACGGAAGCAACGATTCGTCAACTGCTGCCGTGCCGCACCCTGACCTGCGATTGGAATATCGGATGTTATCGCGGGACGAACCTACGAATCCTGCTCCGCTCCATCGACCTTGACAGCAAGATTTGGGTTGTCAATGCTCTCACGGAACTCATCAGCAGGAGGACCGAACGTGTCGGACGTCGATGACAATCCATTTCGATCCCCGGCCAGCGATCTCGGTTTTCCCGACGGCAAGCCGTTCGACCTCGTTCAATCCGGCCCGATGCGCGTGGATGGCAAGTGCCTGGTGGTCAAGTCTGGCGTGGTACTGCCCCTGTTCTGCGTGAAGACGAACACGCCCCTCTCTGAATCAAACTTGCGTAAGAAGAGTCTGACCTGGTGCCCGCCCTACGTTTTCATTTTCTTTTTGTTTTGCGGATTGCTGTCGATCCTGATGTATTTCATCCTGCGCAAGCAGTGTAGCGTCACGTACGGTCTGTCAGCCGAGGTGCGACGGAAATACAGAACCTGGTTGATTGTGAAGTCGCTGATCGCCGTCGCGCTGTTCGTCGCCCTCCCGCTGACGGCGGGATTCGATGACACCGTTTCGACGGCCGCGATCGTCCTGTTCCTGGTCTCTGTGATCGCCGTGCTTGTCGGCAATTCACCACTTTCGATCACCAATCATCAAAAAGGCGAGTTCTGGATCTCCGGTTGCTCAAGCGAATTCCTGTCACGGATTGAAGATCAAGCAAACTCTGTCGCTCTGCCTTGGGGATGATGCTATTCGCAGGCCGATCCAGTGGGCCATTCTGAAAGAGATTGAGTTCGTGAATAAGTGGGCCCGTTGAAAACTAGACTCTAGCAATCGGTTTGCTTTCTGATCATCGCGGTGTCCACCCCTCTGCCGAGAACAGCAATTGCTGAAGACGTGACGAAGGACCGCATAACGGCTCGTCAACAGGGCCACCGTTTCCGGCTCACGCAACGCGGCGATCGCTGAAACTCACGCTGTGCGACTTCCGCTTCCCAGGCATGCTTTCCCAGCACAAATGAACCTCGGAAATACGATCTTATTTCCTGGTCCAGTCTTCAGGGGCCATCGCGCGCAGGGGTTCCGCGGCATTCGGGCCTCCCCATCTCGCAAGCCGCGGCCATCATGGCGAATTCCGGACGGGCGCATCGTCATCAGCAACTGATTCGCGAGATCTAGTGACGGGTTTCGAGTGATGCTGCGGTTTTAGATCAGAGATCGTGAAGGACTTTGGGTGGAAAAGCAGCGCGCAACGCGTTCAACACCGCCAGCACGTCGATGACTTCCTGGATGATGGCACCGCTCACCGGACTTAGATAGCCGGTGGCCGCGAAGATCATGCCGATGACGGACAGCGTCATGCCACCCACCGCGCTTTGAAGAGCGATGATTCGCATCCGACGGCTGATATGCATGAACTCGTCGACCTTTTTGAGAGAGTTGTCCATGATGACAACACCCGCCGCTTCGGCCGTGACATCACTATTCTGCCCGATCGCCATTCCGACTGTGGCGGCCATCATGGCTGGAGCATCGTTGATGCCGTCCCCCACATAAAGTGTCTTCGCCTTTGCGGTTTCCTGGCGGACAATGGCAAGTTTCTCTTCGGGACTTTTCTGTGCGTAAACTTCGGTGATGCCTACTTGTTCGGCGAGGTATCGCACTTCAGACTCGCGATCTCCTGACACAATCATCACATGTGCGAAGTGATGCTTCGGTCCTAAGTGGCTGACGAAGGAACGGCTTTCCGCGCGCGGTGCATCACGAAAGAGAAATGCTGCCGCATAGCACTGGTCAATTGCCACAACGCACTCAAGCCCACCTGCGAGAGGAGGCAGCTGATCGGCTCCAGAGACGTTTTGCGCCACCAGCTTACCTCGGCTTGTGACCTGTATTTGATGGCTGGAAACCGTTCCACGCAGACCCTTGCCAGCCTCTTCGCTCACCTCTGTTGCGACGGCCAGTTGAAGCGCCTGCTTTTGGGCCGCGGCAACAATGGCTCGTGCCAACGGATGCTTCGAGTAGCGTTCCAGGCTCGCGACCAGCATCAGCACCTGTTCCTGCGAATAGCCCGTAGCAATGTTCTGCTCTGTCAGCTTTGGTTCTCCATACGTCAGCGTACCAGTCTTGTCGAAAATCGCAGTGCGACACCCGGCAATTTGCTCGAGCACAACGGGACTCTTAACAATAATCGCTCTCCGGGCACACAACGAAATCGAGCCGATGATGGCGATGGGAATCGCGAGCAGCAAAGGGCACGGAGTGGCAATCACGAGCACCGCAAGGAACCGAAGCGATTCGCCACTGATCCCCCAGGCCAGGAAGGCAACCGTCAGGGCCACCGGAGTGTAGATCGCTCCGAGTTGATCTCCCAATCGCTGTAGTTGCGGCCGTTTGGATTCCGACTCGCGCATGACTTCCATAATCTTCGCATATCTCGAATCGGCAGCGCGTTGAGTCGTGCGGATGGTCAGCGCGGCCTCGCCATTGATCGCGCCCGAGATGACTGTCGAACCGCTGGTTTTGGTGATCTGAAACGGTTCGCCAGTGAGGTAGGATTCATCCATCACCCCGTGGCCTTCGATCACGATGCCATCTGTGGGGCAGATGTCATGGGGATAGATTACCAGCGTGTCGCCGACTGAAACGTCCTCGAGTGCCACATCCGTGATTCCAGACACCAGTTTCCGATGGGCGATGGAAGGCATCCGCTTGGCCAGCGCAGCGAGCACCGACGAGGCGCTGCTCAATGCATAGCTTTCCAGTGCCGCCCCCCCAGCGAGCATCAGCACGATGATTGAGCCAGCCAGGTATTCGCCCAGCAGGACAGAAGTGATGATCGAAATACCTCCCAGCAGATCGGAACCGAATTCCCGCTTCACGAGTTTCTGAAACAGATCATAGAGCAGAGGCAGACCACCGACGACGAGAGTGACCAGCAACGGAATCTGGTGCGTACGCGGCCCCATTTGCAGGGTGAATCGGAGTACTAGATGCAACACGATGGCGGCGGTCGAAAATAAAGCGATGATCGAAGTCTTGTGGTTCCAGAGGCCTGACGGCGAATTCCACGACTGCCGAGTGAGTTGCTGTTGATCGAGCCTCGGTTCTGCCGACACTGCGGATCGACTATTGGCTGGATGTTCCGCGTCGATCTTCATTCAGAGCGCCTCCGATGTCAGTTTTTTCTTCGTTGCCTCACCCACCACAACTTCTCATCAGCCTTCGTGCGCCTTCCGTCCCTGAGTTAAGGGTTGCGGCTTATTACCAGCGAACCGAAGGTTTTGCACAGTCAATGAAAGGAAATAGACGTGCCGCGCCTTAATCGCGGCAGGGTGGCCGGGGTTAGAGCGTTTCGCGAAATCCCGGTCGGAACCACGTGCAGCGTTGACCGTGCGTCTGATGATGACCATAACGAGTTCCGCGAGTGGTTATCAATGATCCTTCTTCACTCGATCCATCGCGCTTATTTCCCGCTTTGGGAATCGTGTTTATCTCAAGGAAGCGTCGGCGCAGATTTTTTCGAAGCCTGACACCGCACATGAGGACCACGCTCGCAAATCTATTGTTGTGAGTTCCCTATCAACGGAGCCTGTCCTGCAACGGGGCTTCGCGAAACGCTCCAGTTCCAGCCGCCCCGCCGCGACGGGCAAAATTCCGACGCGTCCGACTGACTGCCAGCCATACCTGATTTCCGCCGGGCTCGCCCCGGTCGGGATCACAACTGGCAAGCTACCAATCCACCACTTCCTCGTGGTCTTCCGCTCTCCGTACCGGCTTGCCCGGACGGAAGCGACGACTCGCGGCATGCGACTATGAGTGAAGCACACCATGTCGTTTAGCCGGGTCTGGTACTGCTATCGCGGTGCTTGGTATTCCAACGCCTCGAAACGGAAGATGCCCGTGGTCCGGGCAGATTCCAGAACCTCCTCACGCGAATACAATCCAACAGCACCAAACACGCAAGGAAGCTTCTCAATGCGTTGGGCGAGCTCTTTTCGGGAGAGATAACGGGGTACCCTCCAGACTGTTCCACGATCGTATTTGGGCTCGACCGCCATGAACATCAATTGCTCCAACGCATCGAGCGTTGCCTCGCGGTCAGTAACTTCCAGAATGACGAAGTCGTAGGAGTGGAACTGATAGCCCCGATCATAAAAGTCGAGATCACGCTCGACGACCGATCCGCTGCTGAGTGTGAACACTTTACCTGTGACCTTGTTTACGATCACACCGTTCCCACCGACCAACGGTTCCCCAGTGCCGATGAAGTTAAAGTACCAGCCTGTTCGAAGTTCACGCGCCAGAGTGTCCTCGATGGCCAACCCCTCTTGGAGCCCCCGTTTTGCAATCGCCTTTGCCGCCTCATAGTCCAACATTCTGAACCCCTCTTCCCATCCTCCGCTCAGACAGCGGGGCCATCCCAGACCTCGTCTACGGTTGGTCGAGGTTTGACGAACTTCCGATCAACGCGCCACCACTTTGAACTGCCAGCGATTGCGGGTCAACTTGACCGACTCGTTCGGCAACGCGGACAATAACACACTCTGTCAGCCGCTGATCTTGCGAAGACGAATTTGATGTTCGCTGAGGCCCATGCTTGTTGCTGCCGATAGAAGGTCTCTCCAATATGCTGGCGGCATGTTGTTGTCTTCCCCAATGGCCTCCCATTCGTCGAGTGCTACCTCCAAGTCGTGGTGAGGCAGCCAGTC
>CBIHQO010000292.1:0-7660 GCA_966211735.1 uncultured Schlesneria sp. | reverse complement strand
TGGCGCCGTCCACGGGACTGGTCATTTGCCACAACGATTCCGGTCGCAATGGCTGCTGGCGAAAACTGACCACGAATTCCGACGGACTCTGGACCGTGATCCCATTGATGAATCCCGCCAACCGCTCATTGTAACGATTCGATTGAGGATCGATTTGCGACATCACTTCCGCATAGATATCGGCTGCCGTGATCAGGGGTCGCGCCTCCCAATCGGCGCGTTTCAGTTTCACGCTGAATTGGACACGTCGGCCCAGATCGGTCGGCTCCCAGGAACTGAAATAGTTGGAACGATATCGGACGCCGTGGTCCGAGATCCCGATCGGCTCGAATAACTTCGACTCGGCCAACCAGCGTTCTCGTTCGGCAGCAATTGACGGCAGGTCTGGCTGTGTCGGGTCGCCTCCCAGTTCCAGAACTCCGACGCGCAGGATCTGATAGCGTTCGCAGAGTTCGCGATGAGTGTCTTTCAATCCACTCGCTTCGGGCCAGATGCGAGCAGCAAAGTCCACTGTTCGCGCGGCGGCTGCCAGTTCGCCTTGAGAAGCCAGTGTGCGAGCCTGCTGGATTGTCGCGACGGCCTTTTGTCCCAGGTCCTGCTTCCACTTGTCGGCGACAGGACTCGACGGAACTCGCAGCGACAAATTGCCCAGGAAGTGACGCGCCTGGCGGTAGTCCTGATGCATCACGAAGTCCGCGATCAGTCCGTCAGCGACACGACCGAGTCGTGCGGCAAGTTCCGGATTCTCCGCGTTCGGCTTCCAGAGCTCTTCCAGCAATCGCAGCGATTCTCGAGCGTTACCGCGTTTCAGTTGCTCATCGGCATCTTGAAACACCAACCGCTGATAAAGGTCATCGAATCGCGGCCAGGCCGATAGCAACAGATCGTCCTTGCGTGGCGGTTCTGGATTCGGGAAGTCGCGGGGGCGCTGAAAACGAAGCTTGAATCGCAACGCCTTTAGATCGTCATCCAGATCCTTAATCTCACCCGCAATCGCGACGATTGTCTTTTCCACCGCCATCAACCGCATCTTGGCGGCCGTCGCATTCTTGTTCTTTGGCGAGGCGAGATCATCGCGTACCTTGCGTAGTTCGGCTCGCTCATCCTCTAACGCCTTTATCTGCGAGATCAAACTTCGTTCTTCGGATTCCAATTCGGCGCGAATGGGAGCAATGTCATCGCGATAGCGCCGGGCGACCAGCAGCAATAAATCATAGGCCAGCGGCGTTCGCCCCTCGGCGATCAGCTTGTCCACTCGGCGAAGAAGCAGATCTTCAAAATAGACAACCGAATCCAGGTGGCGTAACTCCAGCGTGTAGTCAGGATCGACGCTGCCATCTCGTAAGGTAATCTGTATTTTGGACGTGGCCGGCCTGAGAGAATCCGCTCGTTCGCGGGCCGCATCCAGTTCCTGCTTGAGCTGAGCTTCGCGCGCGTCGATGTCTTTGATCTTTTCAGCGTCCTTGGTGAACTGCCGCAAGCTGGCCAATTCCGTTTCTTTGTATGGCTTGTGTCTCAGGATCCGGCCATAGGTATGCATCGCCATATCATGACGAATCGCGGTCACCCCCAGGATGTCCGGGCGAACCAGCAAGGGATCCACCACCAGCACATCGGTGCCCTTCAACACCAGCCAATCAAACGGACGCGATCGCAGCAGTTCTTCCGCATCGGGCAAAGACATGTCTGCCAATTTTGGAAGTGTCGCTTGCTCTTCACGCGGGGGCGGATCGGTTACGACTGGCTTCTCGTCCTGAGCGACAACCAGCGGCAAAGCGATGCCGAGCCAAAAAGCGACTGCCATCAGTCGCAGCGCAAAGCCACGACTGCGCTCGCCAGCGGCTCTTTTCATCGATCGTCTCGCGAACTCAGCCACGGCTTAACGCTCCGCCAGATTGAGTCGGTATAGCGTTCCATCGCAAGCGACTGCGAACCATCGATCGTCGAGTTTCTTCAGCCCCATTGTCAGAGATTGGGGGACACGCAGTCGACGAGTTTCGGCCCCGGACTGTGAGTTCACACCAATCACAGTGCCATCACGACAAGCAATCCAGATCAAGTCGCCGTCTTGAACAGGTTCGCCGGCGATGCTCAGCTCTTTCAGATCGAACGACCAGCGAACTGGCAGATCACGTCCGTCGGTCAGCAGGTTCAGCTTGCTATCTCCAGACCAGACCAGCCAGGAATTCTCCAGAGGCCATGTTCCACGAATCGGTGCTGGCAATTGTCGCTTCCCTTCCTGATCGAAAGTTCGCCAATTCAGCAGCAAGACGTTGCCCACGGTATCCGCCACCAGCAGATTGTCGCCGCGAAGTCCCGCGGGAGTATCAATCGACTCGGCCAGTTGTCGTTTGGCCGCTTCGGCGAGATGAGGCACCTCGGTCGTGCGGACTTGGATGCGCGTCAGCAGTCCATCTTCAAATCCCGCCAGCAGTTCATCACCATCCAATCGGACAAGAAATCGACACGCTGGCGCCGACTTGCCGTCGGCTGGGATCAGCCAATCCTGAGTCGCTTTCCGACTTGAAGTGAGGGGAATCAATTTCAATCGGCCAGAGACTGGAATCACCAGTCCCTCGTCCAGCAAGATGGCCCCTGCCTGGACGGAGTCACTTTTTCCCAGCTTCGTAATCAGTTCCAGTTGTCCACCCGGTCCAACGACCCACACTTGTGTCGCCGCACCGTCCGCCGCGACAAAGATCCGTCCGTCGTGAAGCTGCGATGTGACCAGAGGCCGGTTGATACCAGCCGGCATCTCCAGTTCCACTGCCGCTTTCAGATCGAGACCACCTTGCCGCAGACGATCTGAGCCAAGGATGACAATCTGACCTGCTTCCGAGACAGCGACGGCACCCCCGTTGCGGCCTGGCACGACCTGCAATAGTTGCGACCCCAATACGGCGCGCCAGGGAATGATCATGCGATCGCGATCCACGGCGGAAAAAGTCACCGCATCGTTGAACGCCATCTTGCGACCGACATAAAACTGATCACCAATCGCTTGGAGCCGCTGCGAAGCAATGCCGGGTGCGACTGTTTTTGAGTCCAAGTGAATCGCATCCGCCCCGATCTCCAGCCGCCGGAAAGCAGAACTGGCGGTCCAGAACTGGCGATCGGGGCCGAGAGCCACATACAGAGGAACCCGTTGTCCCCCCTTGTTCGCGACTGGAGCAGGCTTCTCTGGTGAAGCATCTGCTTCCGCAGGCTGCTTTAGATTCTGATCATCGCCTTCCTGGACGCGGTATTGGCCGATCGGCGCGAGTCCTTCGCGTCCGACATCGTCGGTGACAGAGAAGGCGGCAAGCTGTTCGCCGGTGGAAGGAACGACCAGTTGGTTTCCGCGCAGGACAGGGGCTTCGCGGACCTGGCCACGCACACGAATGGACTTCGTCAGTTCGACGAGGGGCGATTTCGGTTTGCTGGCATCCCACAAACGTAAGACTGCGGAATCCGATTTGTCGTTTTCACACAACAGATAGAGCTTGCCAAGAGCAAGCGGCGGTGCCTGGATGGCACCAGCCGGGTGATCGGTAAACGTCATCGCTGCTGCGGCCAAAGGTCGCATCGACAGCGCATAGATCATGGCCGCTTCACCCGGGACCAACAGATGATTTCCATCGACCGTCAGCGTGGGCGGCCCCTGGATGTTTTGAGAGAACGAAATTCGCTCGTTCAATCGGCCCGTTTCGACATCGATTCGACACAAGGATCGATCATTGGTCGGCAGGTAGATCTGACCTTCGTGAATCAGTGGAGCCGAACGCGGGCGTGCGTCCAGCTTCTGTCGCCAGATCAGCTTTCCCGTCAATGGCTGACAACAGACGAGGGACTGAAGATTGGCATCGTAGATCAGGACGCCTGCTTGTGATGCCGAAACGGTGACGGGAAAAAACGGGGTTTCAAAGCCAATCGCGCGACGCCAGACCAGTTCTCCCGTTACGGTATCGACAGCGTAACAACAATCTTTCGCCAGCACGTAAGCCACGGTCCCCTGTGTTGTCTCGTCCGTTCGCGTACGAGTGTGAAACAACCCGAGCGACGCGGGTTCTTCGGGCGGGGGGACATCGGTCGTTTCGGCGGGACGCTCGCGATCATCAGCGACGATAACGGATCGTTCCAGGTCCAATGCTTTCTGCAGTGCCTCTTTCACCCGTTTCTGGCTCGCAAATCCGTCGAACGCACGGACCAGCTTCTCACGTTCGGCCAGGGCCACCATCGGCTTCTTCGCCGCCAGTCCGGCTTCAACCGCTGCCATTCCGTCGTCAAAAATCTTCTGTTTGCCGATGGCGATCACCGCCGCGACGCGAGCCTCTTTGATTCGAGCGATCGCAGCGGCAGGGGGGGCATTGGCATCGGCAAATCGTTCCAGTACGACTTGAGCATCTTCGGAGACGGTCAGCAAATCCTGATCGCGAGTCAACTCGGCCGACCTCGCCGACCCCAATGAAATCTCTTCGGCATAGCGATGGATCTGAGGATGCATTTCCGCAAAATCGGGTTCATTCCGATGATGAGCAATCAAAGTTTGCAGCTGTTCCAGGCCGCTCTTCCATGCGGGCGTGGCTCCCGAAATCTCGCGTTGCACTAATGCGCGATCCAGGCCTCGCTCGGCCTGTCGGCGCAGCGAGTGCCCCGAATACTGCTGTAAAAACTGCTCGAACGAAACGATCGACTGCGCGTATTGACCGTCGTTCATCTCCGCGACCGCGCGGTCATAGAGCCGTGACGCCTGTTCACGTCCAATCAGGAACCAGAACACTCCCGTCACCAGGACGAGTACGATTCCGCCGAGACTCAGCCCCAGGACCAGCGGCGATCGTAGAGCATCCTGTTCACCCGGCCTGGCTTGGTTTTGCAGTCCACGTACGACCGGCTTATCCGGGGGCCGTCGTGGCGAGTGAGTGTCGTGTGAAGGTTCCGCTTTCGACGGATTCGTCGCGGCGGGTGCAGGTTTAGTTTCCGTCACCTCGGCTTTAGGGACCAAGGCTCCCGCCTCATACGCCGCGAGCACCTGCGATTCGGTATAAACCGGTCCTTGAAAAACGGACAGATCCTCTACCGCCTGCGCGGGCGATTCCTTCGCTTTAGAAGGTCGCTCAGTCCGAGTTGCAACCTTAGGTTTCTCGGGCGACCGGCGGGTCTCGACGGGCTCGATGGCCTGGAATACCAGCGACGATTCTTCGAGGTCTACTTTCGCCGTTTCGTCCACATAGACCAGGTCCAGGCTTCCGACTCGAATGACATCCCCCGCGTGCAACCGAATCTGCGCGACAGTGGTCCCATTCACTTCGACACCGTTTGCGGTGGCCGCCGTCACTTCGAACGACGTCTTGTTCCACAAGATCCGACAGTGCATCGCCCCCACATCTTCGTCGGGGACGCTGATGTCATTAAACGATTGCCGACCAACGGTCAGTGGCTGAGTCCGTGACAATTCGCGCGATTCGATCTTGCCGTCGACATGATGCAGTTCAAGAGCTGGCATTGTTATTCGCTTTTCCCCTGCCGTGACACCAAGCGAATTTTTTGCATACCCACGCTATTCGCCGCATCAATTACAGAGATCACCGACCGATGTAACGACTGAGCGTGAGCGGTAATCAAGATCTCGGTCTTTTGTTCTTTGCGCATCTTGTCTTTCAATGCTTCCGGCAACCGCGCGAGATCCCCAAGTGCTTCCTCGTCGATCATAATTGCGTTTGCCGCATCGATTTGCACACGAATTGATGATCCTTCCAGGTCCTCCAGGATCTGCAGTTGTTGCGTCGCTCCCTGTTTGTCGGGGTCAGGCGTCGGGACATCGATGCTCTTCTGAAGTGCGAACGACGCTGTCACCATAAAGAAGATCAACAACTGAAAAGTGACATCGACCATGGGAGTCAGATCCATGTCGTCGTCGGTTCGCGAACGTCGCCGCAAAGTCATCGCTGGCGTGTTGTCATCATCGACATCGTCTGTTTCTGAGATGCCGAGATGCATGTCTGCCAGCAGCGGTGACTCGTCGCTGATTTCAGCGAAAGGGGCCGCAGGCTGTGAATGCGCGATCAATTGAGTGGAAGGAGCAACATCGTCGGGAGGAGAGTGGGCTCCGGCTTCCTGCAGAAAAATATCTTCCAGCGGTACCAGGGTTTCATTGCCACATGTCGGACACTGAACCATCGCCCCCGCCTTTCGGCTGGAGATGCTCATCAGTGCTGAACAAGATTGGCAGCGAAACCGAATCGCCATTACTTCGCCTGTCGACTTTCACAATCGAAAACTAGTTCTGCGGTCGATCGCCAACGCCTATATACAACTCTGTTCCATTCACCGATTTGATCGCTTTGGCAACCTCTTCGACAATTCCGTGAGGAACATCTCCCTCAGCCTTCAGAACAAACTTTCGGATTCCCCCCTTCACCTTTTCTTCGACGTAACCCGGAACGTCGGCCAGTTCGCCATCCTCACCTTGAACGTCGCCCAGCACGATTCTTGGCGATTCAGCAACGCTCATCGGAGCGAAGATCGTGATGACACCCGCACCCAGCGCATCGACTCCGATTGCATGCTCGGCCACAGGCATATCCAGATCCGGCTTCCCTTGCATGGTGGACGAGACCATGAAGAAGATCAGCAGTAGAAAAGTCACATCGATCATCGGAGTGATATCCAGATCCCCTTCCACGGGCTTGCGCTTGTTGCCAAACGAAGCACCTTCGTCATCGGGGAACAAACTCCGACTGGCCATATTCGACGAACCTGTTGCTTTCGAATGAAGAATCCGCAGGTTGGCGACACCTGCTACTTGCGATCTCGAGCCGCCTCGAATTCATCCAGGAACCGACCCAGTTGATGCTGGACCGCATCGGTTAGCCTGCCGATTCGCACCTGCATCGATGCCATACACATCACCAGTGGAATGGCGATCATCAGTCCGACCGCGGTCGTAATCAGGGCGAAGCTGATGTCGGTGGCCAGTTTGCTGGGATCAACACCTGTGCGGTTGGCGGAGGCGATCTTGGCGAACGCTGCGATCATCCCCAACACCGTCCCCTGCAATCCAAGCATGGGGGCTGTTTTGACGACTGTATTCACCCACGAAAGCTGGTAGTCGAGTTCCGACAAGACTTCGCGTTCGAAGGTTTCGCCAAGTAATTGACGCAGCTTCGGCAGTGGTCGATCGCGATTTGCCAGGGCAATCAGGATCAGTTGAGGGACGGCTTTGGACCAATAAGGAGGCGAATCGCATAGTTCGGCGACTCTGTCAAATTGACGACTTCGCAAACTCTCGCCCACCTGATCGAGAAAGTCTGCGGCCGCGGCGTCGGTCCGGAATCGTTTCTGGGCAATCCGACGAAACACCATGATTGTCAGGTACAGACCGTAAATCGCCGTGAACGCCTGGAGCGGATAGATCAGATTGCTCATGAAGTCGACCAGCTTGGCCATGTCCATGGGCGAGTTGCTCCGAATTTGAGTATCGAATCAGCGAGATGTCACAGAGGAAATGCGCGGAGTGATCCGCTCAGTCCAAGTATATCGAATCGTGATGCCTGTCGGTACCAAGACATGCACGACTCAGGCGGGTTAAACGCAGAAGCAGACCGACCTTCAACAGCCTGTCGACAAAATATGAATTTCAGACGAATGGCACTGCAAATCTCAACCTGGTTATTGCAGG
>CBIHQO010000291.1:0-7671 GCA_966211735.1 uncultured Schlesneria sp. | reverse complement strand
GCGTCGCTTGTGCTCTGCGCTCGCAATGGAGACAAGCTGAAGAAGGTTGCGGATGAATTCACGCAGGCAGGTGTCAAAGTCCTGGCGCAGACGTGCGATGTTTCCAGCGAGTCAGATGTGGACGCGTTGTTTGCTGCCGTTCAGCAACGATTTGGCTGGGTCGATATTCTCGTCAACAATGCTGGCGCTTTTGATGGTGGACCGCTCGATGAAGTGTCGCTGGCCGCCTGGAACAACGTGGTCGGTTCGTGCTTGACCGGATCGTTCCTCTGCAGTCGCGCTGCATTTCGTCTGATGAAGCCCAGACGTTCGGGCCGCATTCTGAATATTGGCTCGATTTCAGCTCAACGCCCCCGCGCCGGAAGCACCCCATACGCGGCAGCCAAATTCGGCGTGTGGGGTCTGACCCAGGCGATTGCAATCGATGCTCGCCCTTATGGAATTACTTGCTCGTGTCTGCATCCGGGGAATGTTCAGGTCGAACGCCGGACGGATTCCGGGGTCTCGTCTGACGACGAAGCCATGATGTCGCCCGAAACAATTGCCCGCGCGGCACTCGCAATGGTCACTTTGCCCGCGGACGTGAATTTCCTCGAAGCGATTGTCTTGCCGCGAGATCAAGCCTATCTGGCCCGCGGTTAGTCTTGCTGGTGTGAACTTTCGCGACCTCGTTTACGCAAGAATTGTGGGCTGGTGACGATCGATTCCACGAGAATGCCAAATCGATTGTCGTTAGCCGCCAGATTCTTTTGCATTTGCTCGATCATCGGCCGATCGGATAGCAGCAAGCTGCGCCCCAGTGCATACGACAGCAGTTTGCTGCACAAGTTGTTCACAAAGTCGCCCTCGCGCTTTTCGGCGAGATACCTGCGCAGATCGTCGAGCCCACTTCCTTCGCGATGATCGGGAAAGGTTGCCTTGGTTTCGACGAGGCGACCGCCCAGATCTTTCTGGCGTCTTTCTCCGATTGGACCATAGCCTTCAAAGACCAGGCCGACCGAATCAAATCTCAGATGGCAACCGGCACAAGCTTCATGATCGCGATGGCGAGCAAGGACTTGAGCGAGCGTCAGTTCACCCAAATTCGCTTCATCAGCCGGCAATTCGGGGATATTGGGGGGCGGAGCGGGAATGTGTTCTCCCAGTAACCGTCGGACCACCCAGTACCCCCGTTTGACCGGGCTGGTCCGCAATCCGGGCGAGTTTTTGGTCAAGAAGACCGACATTGGCAATAGACCGCCGCGTCCGTACTGCCGAGCCCGATCGATTCTGGTCCAGGTTGCTGCGTCCTTGGAGTCCTCAATGTCGATTCCATAGTGCTTTGCCAATATGGGATTCACAAAGGTGTGATCGCCGTGAAGGAAGTCATGCACCGAACCATCGCGCTGAACCACATCCAGGAAGAACCGGATCGGCTCTTCAAACATCGCCGCTCGTAACTCGTTCGTAAATGTCGGAAATCGTTCGCGATCGACGCTGTTTGCTTCTTCGAATCGACGAAAGTCCAGCCAATTCCCCGTGAACTCAACAGCCAATGCGCGTACGCGCGCATCGCGCAACATACGTCGAGTTTGAGCGAGCAACACTTGGTGCTGGTGCAGATCGCCTGCCGCGGCATGGGCCAGCAACTCGCCATCGGGCATGCTTGACCACAGGAAGTAGCTGAGGCGGCTCGCCAATTCGTAATCGGTGAGCGATTGAGTCTGCCCGTTGTCGGCGGCAAGGTCGAACCGGTAACAGAAAAACGGTGACATCAAGATACTGACGACACAGTCGCGGATTGCGTCCTCATGAAGTAGCCCATCCGCGTCTCGTAAGTGGCGGTAGAACGCCACGAGATCATCGCGTTCGGTCTGATCTAACGGGCGACGATAGGCCTTTTCTGCGAACCGAACCATCGCGGCAACATGAGTTGGCTCCGCTTCGCGATGAGACTTTTCGATCCAACGCGCGTCGGAGGACATCTTGTTGAAATAGGCCTCGATGGCTTCTAACGCAGACTCGCTGGCACCGCTCTGTCGAGCTTTCTCCAGATAGGCCGTGCGCATCCGCGTGAGCTTTTCATCAGACGTGGAATCTTTATCTTCGGGCCTGGCAAAATCAAACTCCGGCCCACCCGCAAATCGCGGCGGCTCGGCACGTTCGAAGAAGAGAAAGTCCTTGTACTGGCGCAGGGGAACCAGCGTGATGAAATTCAGCTCCTGCCACAGCAAATCCAACTCACGTCGTTCTTCATCACTTAAAATCAATTCGCACAGCGGCTGATCATCACGAAAATAGCCCTGCATCAGGTGGAACCCGGCCGTCAACAATCGGACCTCGGCACCGAGTTTCTGATCTGCGTAGTGACCGCGGCTGGACACGGCGAAGGCGTTCGGAAAGACATGGCAGAATCGATCGCGAGCAGCATCGAGAACCGGGTCCTTCCCGTCGCCCAGATATTTCATCCGTTGCGCCGCCAACTGCCGGTTCCACCAGAGGATGAGCGGCTGGCTGCCATCTGACTGGCCTTTCACGTGCAACTTCTCGATCTTCACATCGAGTTCCGCTCGACGTTTCAGGATCAGGTCACGTATTCGTTCACAATCCCGTCGCACGGCAACTGAAGTACGGACGTCGTCGGAGAGCTTTCTCCATTCAGATTGAACCTCGCTGAGCGGCCCCGACGCAGCTGGCTCATCAAGCACGGATAGGATCAAAGTCAAATACTTCGGACTTAGCTTTTGTTTGGCCGTACCAGATCTGGCGAAATCCTCAATCGATGAATCGGCGCGATCCAAGGCAACGCGATGCTGATACTCCCAGGCCATGTACAAGTAGTCCGCCAGGTCGACTTGGTGCTGCTCATAAAAACGGACAATCTGCTGGACGCAGTATTTGTCTCGATCTGTTTCAGCAATCATCGGGTGCGGAGCGAAGAGCAACCCTTGCGGCTTGAGAACAACATGATCGGCAACCAGTCGTGCCGCTGCCAGGTACTTCTTGACGAGCGCGGGCGACATCGTCAGTGACTCGCCGGTGTTATCGAAACCGGCTTCATTGGCAGGATCGACCGGAAACTCGCGGGTCGGCCGAATGTCCTGCCCGGTGAGGTCGCGGATCGTATAGTCATACTCAGAATTGCTGAGTCGACGGGCCAGGACGGCGCCCGGATCGCCCGCGTTTCTTCGCGCTTCCTCGTCGCGAAGTCGCTTGCTCCAATCGATGATCGACTGTCGCTCTGGCTTCGTGGGTTGCCGTTTCGATCCTTGTGGTGGCATCTCATCTGCCTCCAACCGCTTCACCAGGATGCTCCAGATCTGATGTTGTCGGACGATCGAATCGAGCGACGTGTAATCGCTCAAGTCAAGTTTTCCCTCTTGTTTCAGCGTCCCGTGACATTCCAGGCAGTAAGTTTTTAGAAACGGTTCCACAACACGATCAAACGATCGATGCAGCTCTAATTTCTCCGGTTCAGCATCAGACGCCGCGGCCCAGTTTGTGACCCACAAAAAGTAAGCGGCTAGTCCAGCCAAGGGACTAAAGCAACGAAACGTCATCGGTCTGTCTCACTCTCTCTTCCCGCAGCCGTCAGATCATCCCGGCCCCTGTCGGCTTAGCCCGGAATCACCAGGGAGCCGGCTTTGTGTCGTTTGGATCATACGTAGTCTGCATCATGATTCCATACCGAAGCTTCCCTGAACAATCGTCGCGTTTGGTCGCGACCCACGCCATTCGGTCACTGTTGGCGCGAATGCAGACTACAAGAGGAAGTCATCGCCGATGAAGCGCACCGACTTCGCAACGCAGCCGTGCTGGGCAGCCACTCAGGGTCTCGATAATGTGGAACTAGTGAAGAGTTAACCTTTATTCCGACTGTCAGGCGAAGACAAACGCGATCGGTTTTACTGAGGGTTACGTCTGCACTATGTCCATGCCGAATAATGAGATCGGGCATTCAGCAGAATCAAATTGATCCTTTGGGCCTGCGGAATAGTCAGCGTTTGCCCAGGCCTAGTGCTCCACCGAGTCTCGTTTGCGACGATCACTTTTTCCGAGTGCGCTTCGAGCCTCGCTTCGATTCGCGCCGAAATCCTCAAAAGTGACCCCTGAAGTCCATCTACCAAATGTTTAATTCAAGCCTTACCAGGCGGTTTCTGCTTGCAATCCGATTCACCGCTGGTGACATTGTTTCCGCATACCCTGTTTGTTTTTCGCCTGTCCAGAATCCAGGACCACACCCATGTATTTGTCCGTGTCTCTATTCCGCTGCCGCATTAGGAATGTCAGGCACCGTGCAGTCGCAAGGACGCTTCTTGGCCTGATGTCGTTGTTCGCTGTGATGGAAGGAGTCGCGGTCGCCGGCACTTGGACAAAAGTGACGCGAACAAATCCGCAGTTCGCTAATGGCACGATGATGCTGCTGACGGATGGGACCGTCATGGTTGAATCCGGAAACGACTGCCAGACGTGGACTAAATTGACGCCTGATTCTGCCGGCAGCTACGTCAATGGAACATGGACCACATTGGCGAAAATGTCGACGCCACGTCTTTACTTCGGTTCCAATATCCTTCCCGATGGTCGACTGTTCGTGCTCGGGGGAGAATACAGCGGCCCGTTTCTCAATCAGAACTTCACGAATACAGGAGAGATCTATAATCCTGTGACGAATAAGTGGACTCCCATTGCGAAATTCCCATTATCCCAATTTGGCGATGATCCCACGGTATTACTGCCGGACGGAACGATCATGGCTGGTAGCATCTCCAGCCCGCAGACGTTTGTGTACTACCCACAATACGATTTCTGGTTCACTGGAGCGACGAAACTGCGCAATGATCAGAGTGATGAAGAAACGTGGATTATGCTCCCCGGCTATCAGGTTCTGTCCTACGACGTCTTTAGCAGCGTCACATTGAACCAGGGTCATGCACAGAAGTTCGACTATTTCTCGGATCAATGGCTGGATGCGGGCGATGTCCCAGTAATTCTGTCGACCGCAACGCAGGGTTTTGAGCTGGGCCCAGGCGCGATGCTGCCGAACGGCAAAGTCATCCAGATCGGTGCCAACGAAAACACGGCGATCTATACGCTGCCCGCCAATAGCACTCAGCCTGGGACTTGGGCCACAGGCCCAACTCTTCCCGCAGGAATGGGTGCAGACGATGCCCCAGGCGCGATGCTCCCGGACGGACATTTTCTGTTCCTGGCCGATTTTTATCTCTTCAATTCGCCGACATCGCTGTTCGACTATGATTACACGACGAACACTTTGACGGACATCACATCCACGCTTCCCATACAGTTGCAGAGTGAACTCGCAAATTCGTCCGCGTATACGAGTCGGATGCTAGTACTACCGAACGGTGCGATGCTGATGACGACGGGTTCGAGCACACTTTGGGAGTACATGCCCTCAGGTGCTCCTCAAGCCAGTTGGAAGCCAACAATTTCCAACGTGACAAAAACGGGCACTCACACCTATCAACTGACTGGAACCCGACTGACGGGGATTTCGGAAGGTGCTTCGTATGGCGACGATGCCGAAATGTCGACCAACTATCCAATCGTGAAATTAGTTCTCGGTGGTGTCGTTAGGTACGCTAAGACGACGAACTGGACGCCAGGCATCAGCAAGCCCGGCGACACCGCGACACAAACTGTCATTTTCGATACCCCGGCCGGGTTGGCACCTGGAACTTACGATGTCAGCGTTATTGCGAACGGTATCTCCTCAACGAGCGTGCCGGTGCTGATTAAGCCTGCGAACGTCACGGCGTCCTTCGCAAACGGGACATTAACGATTACCGGCGATGCCGACCCCAGTTCGATCACGGTGAGCTACAAACAAACGAAGGTCTCGGGGGTGCTGACCGGGGCGACAGTGACGATCACGCCCGGAGATGCCTACACCACCATCAACGGATCGACCTCCGGTGTCTTCAGCGTCGGGAAAGCACGCATCAACGTGAATGCAGATATGGGTGCCGGTGCAGATGCAATCACTTTTAATTCGCTATTTGCCGCCACAATCAATCTGAAGCTAGGCGACGGGGACGATACGGCGACATTTTTGTACAATTCGATATACACACTCCTGTCTATTGACGGAGGGACCGGAACTGACGTCGTAACTTATACAGGGAATGCGATCATTAAACAGACCACTGTCAACGTTCCCTAGAATCGATGATCGCCGTGATCACACCTGGCCGCCTCGCATTCTCCAAATTTGGTGGACGCGAGGTGGCCTTTTTGTTTTTCAAATCACAAAACGCAGTATCGCAGTGTGATTCAAGGGCGTGAGGCGGCATCTCGCTTTTCAGTCCCCTTGCTGAACTCATGATGCTTTAGGAATTTTGGTGGTGGCGGCGTATCGCTGGAATCAATCGATGGGGGCGATTGATCGTCCATCGAAAGCTGAAGGCTACCCGGCATGTTGGCTGGATCATCGACGACACGCAGAATCTCAGCCCCAACCGCATTGAGCTTTCGTTCGAGTCGCTCGTAGCCACGATCCAGATGGTAGCCGCGGCGAATAATCGACTCACCATCGGCGGCCATCGCAGCGAGCAGCAGCGCTGCACTCGCTCGCAGATCCGACGCCATCACACACGCCCCGCTGAGTCGATTGGTTCCACTGATGATCGCGCTGGCCCCTTCGCGCCGGATATTTGCCCCCAGTCGCATCAATTCGGGGATGTGCATAAACCGATCAGGGAACACTTTGTCCGTCACGACGCTGATACCATCGGCCAGAGCGAGTAAAGCGGTCACTTGAGCTTGAACGTCGGTGGGAACGCCGGGATATGGCAAGGCGGTCACATCGACGGGCCGTGGTGCTTTGGTGGCACGAACGATCGCCTGCGAACCACTGAATTCGACCGCAGCTCCCGTTGAGCGTACGACATCCGTTACTGCGGCCAAGTGGTCTGCACTGACGTTGTGAAGCGTGAGCTCCCCCTTCGTCATTGCGGCGGCGATCATGATCGTGGCCGCTTCGATGCGATCGGGAATCACTGTGTGTTCCGCAGCATCAAGATGCTGGACCCCTTCAATTCGGAGCAGTGGTGTTCCTAAGCCTTCGATTCGGGCTCCCATCGCATTCAGCATTTTTCCGAGATCGACAACCTCAGGCTCACAGGCTGCCGCAGAAATGCGGGTGACTCCTTCAGCCAGAACTGCGGCTGACATCACGTTGCAGGTCCCGGTAACCGTGCTTCCAAACGAACCCCCCAGGTAAATGTCAGTACCGCGCAATCGGTCGGCACGCGCAAAGACGTATCCGCGTTCGATCGTGATCTCTGCCCCTAAAGCTCGAAGACCTTTCAGATGCAAGTCAATCGGTCGGTGGCCGATGTTACAGCCGCCGGGTAGAGAGACGCACGCGCGCTTGCGACGAGCCAACAGCGGACCCAGCACGCAGACACTCGCTCGCATTCGGCGGACAAGTTCGTAGTCCGCCAGGCAAGGCTGCTGATCTTCGACAGTGATCTCAATGGCACCATCGATCCGCCGAGCAACTCGAGCCCCTAGCGAGCGGAGGACATGCGACAATGTCGTCACGTCGACCAGATCGGGAATGCCATGCAGGACGGTCGTCCCCTCAGCGACCAGAGACGCGGCCATGATCGGCAGGGCGGCGTTCTTGGCTCCGCCGATCGTCACCGCTCCACGAAGTGAGTGACC
>CBIHQO010000290.1:0-7680 GCA_966211735.1 uncultured Schlesneria sp. | reverse complement strand
ATTCTGCTCAACCTGCTATCCAATGCACGCGACGCCGTCAGTCAGCACTCCGGGCGCATCGAGTTAGACATGACGGAGCAGGACGGAATCGTCACACTACGAATCAGCGACAATGGTCGCGGCATTCCACCCTTGGCATTGCCGCGTATTTTCGAGCCGTTCTTCACGACCAAAGAAGACGGCGTCGGATTGGGACTGGCTATTGTTCGCAGCCTCGTGGAATTGGGAGGCGGCACCATCGAGTTTGTGCCTGTCGCCGCCGGTGGCAGTTCCTTCAGAATTCAATGGCCCGTGGCGCCCCAACGTCTGAATGTGGAGTAATTATCTGAATGACGAAGCCGGAAATTTTGATCGTCGAAGACCAATTGCGCGAAGGAAATGCAATGGTCCGTCTATTGACCACGGAGGGCTACCAGGCCACTCATGCTCGGACAACGGCCGAGGCATTGCAGCGAATATCGCATCCGATTGACCTGGTGATCTGCGACGTTCGCCTGGGTGTGGATAGCGGCGTCGAACTGCTGAAGTTATGGAAGCAGCAACGCCCATCGACGCGGTTCATCATGGTCACTGCTTATGGCGAAGTTCATTCGGCGGTCAACGCGATGAAACTGGGCGCAGAAGATTACTTGACCAAACCCGTCGATCCGGGTGAGTTCCTGCGACTGGTCCGCCAGGCACTGGAACGTGATGTCTGGAAAGCTGCCAGTCTGCATGCGGCTTCCTCCACCGATCAACAAGGCTTTTCCGGAATTCTCGGACGTTCGCCCGCCGTGCTGGAACTGATTGACAGGATCCAGCGTGCTTCGCAGGTCGAAAGCCAGGTCTTAATCCTTGGTGAATCGGGAACCGGGAAAGAACTGGTGGCTTCCGCGATTCACCAGCACAGCCGCCGAAACGCTGGCCCCTATGTCGCAGTGAACATTGCCGCTGTTCCCGAAAGCTTGATTGAGTCCGAGCTATTCGGGTACGTCAAAGGGGCCTTCACCGGGGCAGCCCAAGAACGCATCGGACGGTTTGAGGCGGCGCACAGCGGCACGTTATTTATTGATGAAATCGGAGACTTCCCATTGGCCTCTCAGGCCAAGTTACTGCGCGTCCTGGAAAATCTCCGGGTGAATCCTGTTGGAAGTAACGACGATCGACCGGTCGATGTACGCGTCATCGCGGCCACCAGTCGCAATCTGACAGACTTGGTCGCCAATGGAAGCTTCCGCGC
Source organism: uncultured Schlesneria sp. (assembly GCA_966211735.1). Classification (GTDB taxonomy): domain Bacteria; phylum Planctomycetota; class Planctomycetia; order Planctomycetales; family Planctomycetaceae; genus Schlesneria. Next base: position 6,461 of record CBIHQO010000290.1, on the reverse strand, counting down.
GGATTTGTTCTATCGTCTAAACGTCGTCACCATCCAACTGCCGCCGCTTCGTGATCGACAGGAAGATCTGCCCATTCTCATTGATGCTTTTGTGGCGGACAGTTGCGAGCGGCACCATCGACGGCCGCCTGGGTTCTCGTCGGATCTGCTGCAATTCCTGCACAGTTATGACTGGCCTGGCAATGTCCGGCAACTGCGAAACACGATTGAAAACATGATCGTGATGTGTCGAGGGGACGTGCTGTCTGTGCATGATCTTCCGGCCTATCTCAGTGGGAATCCGTACGCTCCGACGATTCCTGCTGTCGCCACAGGTGCGGGTAGCCTGCAAGATATGGAGCGAACCGCCATCCTGTCGGCACTGGATCGATTCCATGGAAATCGAACACATGCTGCAGAAGCGCTCGGTATTTCGGTACGCACCCTTCAACGCAAATTGAAAGCCTGGGGAGTGGGTGGAGAGTCCAGCGAACCAATCGACTGAGTACGACAATTCGTCATGTCTTGCCAGTGAAAATGCGACAGCGTGACGTGTTCAGGCCTGTGCCCTTGAGCAGTTTCTGCCGAGCAGTGGCTTCAAAAAAGACAATTGTCAAAATGTCATCGAGAAACTCTCTCTTTCTTCTCCCGGCATCTCAACTGCGTTCAATGAGTACTGGGGGCCTTAACAAAGCCATCAACGCCAGAGGACGGCAAGAACCGATGCATTATCCCGAACAGTATCCAAGAACCTTCGCTTGTGATGCCCGATACGCCGGAGGGTGGATCGCGCTTTATCGATCGTTGCAGGGAGGCGTCCCTCACGCCTTCGATATCGTGAAAGTACTGAGGTCGCGAGGCTTTTCATTTCCCTGGATTCCCGAGTTTTCATTCAGCGACACGGAATTGCAGTGTTATCGAGTGATCCATCAAGCGTGGCGCGAAAAGTTGCTGCCTGATCTGCTGAGTCTGCTGCAGGCTTGGGAAGAAGAAGGACGGCTGGCGAGGCATGCTCGCCGCCCCGAATTTCAAAACGCTGTCCTTGAGTTTCGACGAGGAACTCGCCACGTCGACATTGGCCGGGTCACTGATTGCTTTAAACGCACGAATGATTCCACGTTGCGCTTGTGTGAACTGAGCGAGGTGTCGACCACGAGTGAGATTAAAGGCCAGTTGAACGCGATCTGGCTGTGCTTTGGCGATTGCAACTTGCATTGATCTTCCGTTGCGACGCCTGCTCCAGTCATTCCCGCGCAGGCGCGAAACCAGTGACGACAACTTGTGCCGGTTCGTTGCGCAACTGCGGGATTCCCGCCTGCGCGGGAACGACGAGATTAGACGGCGAACGATCCCGTCGTGAATCATCCGGGCTAAGTATTGGCCGCATCTCACGTCCGTTTGCCCAATGCGCATTGATGTGCCACGACATCTTGGCTGTATCGAATGTGGCATCCGACTGGTCATGAAGCTGCCAGATCGACTCAATCATCGTTCTGTATTTGTGTTGCGACCAGACTGCGAATTGCTCGCACGTTTGGCATCGTTACTGCTTTCAAAAAGATAATGTTCCTGTCCCTTCTGAGGTTGCCATGGCGATTGCACTTATCCTGATGAAATGGTGGCAGATGATTTGGCTTCAATCCAAAAACATGATGACTTTGCGGACACCAAACAACCTGATTGATGTTCAGTGTGGCGAGAGCAAAGCACAATCTGAGTTCGCGTACTGGCAATGCCACGAGATGCTGCGACATTTTCACTCGCAGCCAATGAGTTAGACGCCTGTCGACACCGTCGTGACTTACATGTGCGGTAGCGCTGCCTCGCATGACGTGCTCACTAAGGCCGGTGAATGGATTTCCGGTCAGTCGAGGTAGTCCTTTCTTTGTGGAGCAATGAATGCATCCCTGGCACCCCCGCATCCGCAGCGTGTTACAGGCATCGTTGGCGACATTCGCCTGCCTGCTGCCGGAATTGTCCGAACTGACCGGCAATGAAGGTCCGCCTGAGATTCCAGCCCTGAGCGCGCGTCCGCCCGAGAAACCAGCAGAGGACAAAACGTTGACCTTGAAAATCGTCGGCCGAGTATTCGATGCAGAGACAGGTCATCCAGTCGCAAAATGTCGAATCATTCCGGCAGCCGTGATTAAGGAGGAGGATGATCATGTCACCTGGCAAACCCAACATTTGCGAGAGTTCTCCGGCGGCGAGTACCTCTATGAACCGCGCCAGCCCTGGGACTTAACCAAACTGCGCATCGAAGCGGACGGCTTTCGGCCGACGGTGACGCACGCGGTTCGCAAAGGCGAGTCGGAAGAGATCGATGTGATGCTGATCCGCGAAGTCCTGGCCGGAACTGTCCTTCTGCCCGACGGGCAACCGGCTGCCAATGCCCAGTTGGCCGTGGCCTCTTACACGAATGAAGTCACCGTCCGGTCCGATCAACTCTCTTACCGCGGACACGCGGCGCGGCTACGTCGCATCGTCGAAACAGACCGCGAAGGTCGATTTGAACTGCCGGCGGAAATCGATCCGTCGGTCTTGATCATCGCTCATGAAGCCGGATATACCGAGGTCACGATCGTCTCTGCGTCCGCACAGCGAACGAATTCTGGTTTGCAGGCGGGCCCGCATGATAAGCGTTCCGTGAAAATCGTGTTGAAACCGTGGGGTCGCGTCGTCGGCAATGTTCGCATGAGGGACACGCCGGTCGCTGATGCGAAGTTCTGCCTCTATCAGTCTCGACACGATCAGGTCTTCGTATGGGCCAGCCAGACGATTGCCTCCGATAGCGAAGGCCGATTCGTTGTCGAGCACCTTCCGCCGGGACCACACGGTGTTTGCCTGCGTTGCGTCGAAAATGGAGGCAGCGACACCGGCAACACAATCATTGGATTGCCCGTTCAGTTCGAGATTCTCGCTGGAAAAGACACGCCTCTCGAACTCGGTGTTGGTAGTTGCACCTTGGTCGGACGGCTGGCGTCTCCTGATGGCTTTCCCTATGCGATTGATTGGACCAAGGTCAATCTTCGTGTGTTTCCCAAGGCCCCGCATTTTAGCGGGCGGATTGAGGGGGGCAGCGATCCCGTAAAATGCTGGTCTCGATTCCTGCAGACAGAGGAAGGGAAAACCTATGTTCGCGACAATGTCGCCATCGCCGCAAACGGGACATTTCGCGTCGAGGGATTACCACCTACGGAATACCAGGTGATGATCAGCGCCAGTGAACAGTCCGTCAACGGCGGTCATTTTCAGAAGGGCGAACTACTGCGGGGCGGCGCAAAGGTACAACTTCCGCCTGTCATTTCGGGTCGACCGCCTGATCCAATCGATCTAGGGACGATCAAGCTGACCGCGACCGTATCGCCATAAGTCACCGAAATCACTTTCGAGCGAATCGATTCAGGTTGAGAGTGGTTCCGGCAACAGTTGGTTGATCGGTGTCCCGGCACAGTACTTCATGGGGCGTCCGATTGGCGTGATCACTTCCTTTGCATAGTCGACGCCCAATGTTTGTAGCACCGTAGCATACAGGTTGGCGACTTCGATTGGGTTCTCAGGTTGAGCCTTTTGACCAGTCGGATCGGTCGCCCCCAGCACGGCACCACTACGCAGGCCGCCGCCGCCGATCAGGCACGAGAAGCCCGTTGGCCAGTGATCACGGCCACCCAGGGGATTGATTTTTGGGGTACGTCCAAATTCACCGATGACCAGCACGACTGTCGATTGCAACAGGTCGCGATCGGCGAGCTCTTTGAATAGCGTCGCCAAGGCCGGGTCGAGTTCCTTCGCACGGTTCACATGCGCTTCCATATTCTTCGCGTGGGAATCGAAGCCGTTCAAACTGACTTCGATCGAGCGGACTCCGACTTCCAGCAAGCGACGTGCAACCAGGCAACCTGTTCCGAAGGAGAGACGCCCATAAGCGTCGCGGATGGCGGCGGGTTCCTCTTCGACTTGAAACGCTTTCAACTGTTCGGATGTCATCATTCGTAACGCCGCGTCGACGGTATGCTGATGCAAGGTGTGATCGACCAAAGTGCTGCGACCGCGGCGGAACGATTGCGAGACAACTTCCAGGTTCTTCAAGCGGCGCTGCTGGCGGTCGCTGTCGACATTCGGTCGCAGGTTCTGCCCATTCTGGCCGGGATTGAAGATGCGATAAGCATCCAGCTTGTCACCCAAAAAGCCGCCCCGCGGAGGAAACGGCGAATCCCCCAGGCAGACGAACTGCGGGATTTCGACTTTGTCATCGCTCAGTTCATGAGTAGCGATGGCACCGATGCTGGGGTGAACCAGCGTTGGTTCCGGTCGATAACCCGTATGCAGCATATAGGCCGCTCGTTCGTGATCCCCTTCCTTCGAAACCAGGGATCGAATAACCGAAACATGGTGCAGTTGTTCAGCCGTCTGCGGATAGAGATGAGCGATCTGGGCGTCAGGAATCGTCGACTGGATCGCCTTCACCCCGTCGGTGCCGCCGCCAATGTCTGTCCCCGCGTGGGGATCCCATGTTTCCAGTTGGCTAGGTCCGCCTGACAACCAGATTGTGAGCAAAGATTTCTTGCGCTCAACTCCACGAGCGTCCGCCGCACGCACTGTGAGACCCGGTACGGCGAACGACAACCCGAGCGCAGCGGCCGACAGTCGCAGGAAATCACGTCGCGAACGGGATGCTGTCGTCATAAAAAAGTCCTTCGATCTTCAACTCAGAACTGATTGGAGATGTAGCCACTCTCACCATGAGCTTGGATTGCCGGGGTTTCCGTTGGGCTCGCCCCAACGGGACCAACAACTATCCAGCTACCTAACCAGCCCGCAATCGAAAAACTCTCCGTCCGGCTTGTCCGGACGGAAGTAACGACTTTCGGGCTACAGGAGACGGGCGATGATTGGAAATGTATCGGATGCTCGGGCACAGATGTAGCCGCGAAGTCGCTGCTTCCGTCCGGACAAGCCGGACGGAGAGCAAATTCGTCCTGGAGGCGTCCACGGTAGCTGACCAGTTGTTGGCTCCGTTGGGGCGAGCCCAACGGAAGCCCGCGAGGATGCGAGACGGTCATTCAATGCCCCCAGCAAAATTCGGCCGAGTTGTACAACGTCCAGAAAATGTCTTCGACAGCCTTCTTACGAACGTCACCGCGCCTGTCTTCCAGTTGCGGTAACAACTGAGTTTGTTCTTCTGCCGTGGGATGTCTTGTCAAACAAACCAGGAAGCACAGGTCCAGGCATCCCTCAGCCGTCGGCGACATCCCGGCGATACGTCCAGGTGCACTGAAAGGATTCCCTTCGGACCGGTCCTTCGCGAACTCCCCATTCATTCGCAACAGGGCCTGCGGAATGGTCCCCGAATGATCGGCCAGTTCGTCGTCCCCAAGATCTCCATACTCTTTCACGAAGTTCAGCTCCTGGAAGAACCGAAACGCGCGGCTGGCCCAATGGGAGTTCTGATCGATAGTCTTCAGCGACGTGGCTTGCAACATCGCTCCGATCACTTGCTCGGGACGCAGTCGTGTCACTGGAAAAGCAGCCCAGCATTCTTCGATGACCAGAGATCGTGTCGGAGACTCGGATTCGGGATGATCTGAAGACAATCGAAACACGTGTGTGGCGGCAATGTTGGCGATGAGGCGTTTCAGATCGCAGTTGTGCTCGCGGAAATCTGCACCTAAGACATCCAGAAGATCATCGGGTTGGCGACCCGCATCGCTGGGATTCGGCAAGTCATCGACAGCTTCCTTCGACCATGGTTTGCCAAACATCAAGCCCCAGATTCGATTGACGATGGCGCGTTCAAATCGTCGATTGTCAGGATGCGTCACCCAGGTCGCCAGTCGCTGTCTGGCGGTTCCCTCCTCTGGCATCCATTCGGCATGGAAAGGCGCTTGCGGAAGAACTTCGTAGTTCTGAAGAGTCTTGGGATCCTGGATCAAATACTTGTCTTTGCGATTGTCTTCGACACCGACCGGCGAGATGCTGACTTTGCTGAAACAGGCCGCCAGTCCCTGGAATTGCCCCTGCTCCCAATCTGCAAAGGGATGCTTGTGGCATTGAGCACAATCGATCCGCTGTCCCAGAAATGCGCGGACAGTGCGTCCTGCGAGCTTGTCAACGTCGACAGTCCCTTCATTGACCGCGGCCGTAATAAAGTTGACTTCAGGAGCACCCGTCCAGAGTCCACGATCAGAAATCATCTCGCGCACAATTTCGTCGTAATGGCGATTGTTCTGCAGTTGTTCGCTCAGCCAGGCCCAAAAACGATCTCGGCGAAAGACAATAAACTGTCCTTCATTCGCTCCCACATAAACCCGAGCCAGCCGACGAGCGAAATAGTCCGAAAATCGTCGATCGGCAAGCATCCGTTCAACCCACCGCTCCATTCGATCTGATTGAAGGTCTGCTTCAAAGAGGCGAATCTCTTCGAGCGACGGAACCGTCCCGTGCAGCGACTGCGATAGCCGCCTCAAGACTGTTAAATCGTC